>NZ_JAZGQE010000138.1:0-12878 GCF_048593885.1 Yersinia sp. 1252 StPb PI
TGTGTTCACAGAATGAAATTCTTATGCCACAAAATTAAAGAGGCCAGCCCATTGTGAACTGGCCTCTTTGCATATCATCTGTATACCGAGTAATTACATAAAGGTCGTTACCAGTAGGTAACCGGTGATACACGAGCTAATAACACCGATAAGGCCTGGGATGATAAAACTATGGTTAATGATAAATTTACCAATCTTGGTGGTACCTGAACGGTCAAAACCGATGCAAGCAAGGTCGCTTGGATAAGTTGGCAGAACAAAGTAGCCATAAGCTGCTGGGAAGAAGGCAATCAACATTTTAGGATCAACACCAAGTTGCAGGCCCATTGGTGCGATGGCGGCTAATGCTGCCGCTTGGCTGTTTACCAGTTTGGAAACCAAGAACAGAACAATGGCATAAGTCCAAGGCTTACTTTTCACGACATCTTCCAATACCAGTTTCAAATCACCCATATGGGCTTGGAAGAAGGTATCACTCATCCAGGCAACACCGAATACCGAGAAGATAGCAACCATGCCAGCTTTAAATACGGCACCGTTAGAGATATCACTGGGTTTAACTTTACAGCCCATCAATATAACCGCACCAGCTATCAGCATCATCATCTGAATAACCAGGTTCATCGACAGTGACTGCAATTTGCCCTTAACTTCAAAGGCTGGTCGCAGATCAGCAAAAGCGCCCAGTAATACTACTATTGCGATCGCTGCGAAGAATATCCAGGTAGACCAGTAGGCTTGTTTCGGGAAAACCTGATTCAATAATGTATCTGTTGAACCATAGATAAAGGAGCGTTGCTCTGGATCTTTAATTCTTTCTTGAAAATCAGGGTCTTTATCCAGGTCTTTACCACGGCGCAGGCTCCACAAGGCTGCCATTAGTACCCCAACTAAAGAGGCTGGGACTGATACGGCCAGAATCTCCAGAATGCTGTAAGCATGGCCGATACCGTGGTTGGCACCAATAATTGATACTAATGATACGACAGCTACCGATACGGGTGAGGCGGTAATAGCCATTTGTGAAGCAACGGATGCAACAGCCATTGGTCGTTCCGGGCGAATACCTTTCTTAATGGCAATATCAGAAATAATCGGGAACATGGTATAAACAACGTGCCCGGTGCCACATAAAAAGGTTAATGACCAGGTTGTAAATGGAGCTAGTAGCGTAATATGCTGAGGGTGCCGGCGTAATAAGCGCTCGGCAAATTGCATCATTACATTTAATCCACCGGCAGTTTGTAATACAGATGCACAACCAATAACAGCTAATATGGTGAGCATGACATCTACTGGTGGCTTCCCTGGTTCAAGCCCAAAGATAAAGGTTAGAATAAATAAGCCGATACCACTTATTAACCCCAGCCCCATACCTCCGTAGCGTGTCCCCAGTAGTAGACATATAATTATAATTATAAATTGTAGTGTTATCATAACGTTCCCTTGCTTCCAACATGAATGAAATTCGGTTAGGTATTTGCTGGTTTTAAGCAATGAGCATGGCTCTTACTCGACTTTCTCTATCAGAGCACAGATTGTATTGATTAAAACTTGGCTAATATCAAGGGAGTATTGTTTAGTTATGTAATTAATTAAATCTGAGATCTGCCTCTATTTTTATATCAGCCCAGACTTTTCTAATTAATTAAAGTGGCGTGAGGAGGGAATGATGGGATATATGGTCTGATTGTGAAAATAATGTATAAATATTGTATTCAATTAATGTGTTAATTTTCTAATAACACTTATTATTTCCCGTTTTAACACATTAATATTATCAATTGGATCATAATTTGAGGGCGGTTTTCCTTTTGCGTTGGCACCGCCATGCTGTTAATGATTGGCATGCATTGATAAAACGTATAATCGGTCGGGGAATTTTCTGTGATTTTTAACTGCCGCATCCCTCAACTAATACCTAATTTCTCCTTCAGTGATTTTAAGTAGCGGCGACTCACCGGGATATGCCTACCGCTACGGGTAATCACTTCGGCTGAGCCATTATCCATCAGTTGAATTTCTCCCAGTTGTTCAGTATTCACCATATATTGACGGTGGCAGCGGATAAATGGTGTTTTTTCTTCGAGTGTTTTGAGTGACAACTGGGTATAGCCTGATTGCACTGTCCCGACGACATGCACCCCGCTAAGCTCAGAGCTTAGATATTCTACTTCTTCAATTTTCAGCAAAAAAATACGGTTATGACCGGAACAGGGGATATGCCGCAGCATGGGTTCAGTGATTTTATGTAAATTATTATTTACGGTCAGGCCGCGCCTTAAGCGTATTAGCGTTTTTGCCAGCCGTTGATAATCGAGTGGTTTTAACAGATAGTCAAAGGCGTGCTCTTCAAATGCACGGATAGCATATTCATCGTAAGCGGTAACAAACACGATGTGTGGCATATTTTCTGGATTCAACATTGATGCCAATTCCAGGCCATTAATTCTTGGCATTTGGATGTCGAGAAACACCACGTCGGGCTGTAAGCGCTGGATTGCAGGGATTGCTTCCAGTGCATTACTGCATTCGGCGACGATCTCAATATCGTGTTCTTCACTCAGTCTTTCGCGTAAATCTTCACGCGCAGGTTGCTCATCGTCGACGATGATGACTCTTAACATACAGCCTCCACAAATTTTCCGCATTCTATCATGGCCTCCGAGGGAGGTTGGGACCATCTGCGGAAACTGCGACTTACCGCAAAAGTCGGACAGAAATAGGGCGGTAAAAGTGTGGTAATTATTTATTTACACATATGGATTGAAAACTTTACACGTCATGGTATTGTGTACCTCATCAAACGATAAATACGCTAAACGACATCCGCTAAACAGAGATAGGGTAAAGAATATGATCATGCAAAAAGATGCGCTCAATAATGTCCATATCAGTGCTGAACAAATACTGATAACCCCGGAAGAACTGAAAAACCAGTTTCCTTTGAGCGACAATGATCAGTATGCGATTGAATCTGCTCGCAAAACCATTGCTGATATTGTTCAAGGACGAGATCCACGTTTATTAGTCGTTTGTGGCCCATGTTCGATCCACGATGTGGATGCTGCTCTGGATTATGCGCGTCGTTTGAAAACACTCTCTGCGGAGTTGAGTGATAGCTTATATATCGTTATGCGTGTCTATTTTGAAAAACCAAGAACTACTGTCGGTTGGAAAGGCCTTATCAACGACCCGGCAATGGATGGCTCTTTCGATGTGGAAGCAGGCTTACATATTGCCCGTCGATTACTGCTGGATTTAGTGGGTATGGGCTTGCCGCTGGCAACTGAGGCACTGGATCCGAATAGCCCGCAATACCTGGGTGATTTGTTCAGTTGGTCAGCAATTGGTGCGCGTACCACCGAATCACAAACTCACCGTGAAATGGCATCTGGTTTATCCATGCCAGTTGGATTCAAGAATGGTACTGATGGCAGTTTGGGCACCGCAATCAATGCAATGCGTGCTGCGGCTATGCCACATCGCTTTATGGGAATTAACCAATCCGGTCAGGTTTGTTTGTTGCAAACCCAGGGCAATCCACACGGTCATGTGATTTTACGTGGTGGCAAAACCCCTAACTACAGTGCACAAGATGTCGCTCAGTGTGAAAAACAGATGCAGGATGCGGGACTCACTCCATCCTTAATGATAGATTGCAGTCATGGTAATTCGAATAAAGACTACCGTCGCCAGACTGCCGTCGCTGAATCTGTGGTTGAACAGATCAAGGCGGGTAATCGTTCTATCACCGGTGTGATGTTGGAAAGCCACATCCACGAAGGGAATCAGTCATCTGAACAACCCCGTACTGCTATGCACTACGGTGTTTCAGTGACCGATGCCTGTATTAACTGGGAAAGCACCGAAACCCTGTTACGTGGCATGCATCAAGAATTGCGTTCAGTGCTGGCGGCACGGACTGTAGAGGAAGAGTAAGTATGGTGGCTGAACTGACCGCTTTACGCGATCAAATTGATGAAGTCGATAAAGCACTGTTGGACCTGCTGGCTAAACGCCTGCATTTAGTGGCAGAAGTAGGTGAAGTTAAAAGCCGTTATGGTTTGCCTATTTATGTTCCAGATCGTGAGGCTTTGATGTTGGCCTCACGCCGACAGGAAGCCGAGGCTTTAGGTGTACCGCCGGATTTGATTGAAGACGTATTGCGTCGGATAATGCGAGAGTCTTATACCAGCGAGAATGACAAAGGTTTTAAAACCTTGTGCCCACAATTGCGGCCCGTAGTCATTATCGGTGGGCAAGGGCAGATGGGGCGTTTATTTAGCCGCATGCTGGGCTTGTCTGGTTATCAGGTGAAAACACTGGAGCAAGGGGACTGGCCACAGGCTGAGTCCATTCTGGCGGATGCTGGTATGGTGATTGTTAGTGTACCCATCCATATCACTGAAGAAGTGATTGGGCGATTGCCAAAATTACCGCCAGATTGCATTTTATTGGATCTCGCTTCGGTGAAAAACAAGCCGCTGCAAGCCATGCTGGCTGCTCATGAAGGGCCGGTTGTGGGTCTGCATCCGATGTTTGGCCCTGATGTGGGCAGTCTGGCGAAGCAAGTGGTAGTGTATTGTGATGGTCGCGACCCGCAAGCATACCAGTGGCTGTTGGAGCAGTTACAGGTATGGGGGGCAAGATTACACCGCATCAGTGCTGTCGAACATGATCAGAATATGGCATTTATTCAGGCATTACGGCATTTTGCGACCTTTGCCTATGGGCTACATCTGGCTGAGGAAAACGTGCAGCTAGAGCAATTGTTGGCACTGTCTTCACCGATTTATCGTCTGGAACTGGCGATGGTTGGGCGGTTGTTTGCGCAAGACCCACAGCTTTATGCCGATATTATTATGTCTTCGGAAGATAATCTGGCGCTAATTAAACGTTATTACAAACGCTTTGGTGAAGCGATTACTTTGCTCGAGCAGAGTGATAAACAAGCCTTTGTCCAAAGTTTTCAGAAAGTTGAGCACTGGTTTGGCGATTATGCAGAGCGTTTTCTGGTGGAGAGCCGTTCATTGCTGCGTCAGGCGAACGATAGCCGCCTATAATCATACCCGTCATTGGTTGCACTTGTTACTCGGCCCATCCTTGGGCCTTGTAAATCCTAAGCGTCGTGAATCTCTAACGCTGCGTTAACTTGGATTGACCGGAATCACGTTCTCGCTTGGGTAGCAACCCAATATTTTCAACGAACGGGTAATAGGTGCTAAGTCTGCCAGCGCTTTTTGCATCGAATCGGACCGTAAATTAGCCTGCACATCAATATAAAACATCTCTTCCCACGGATTGCCATTAATCGGGCGGGATTCCAGTTTCGTCATGATGATACCGTGGTCTCGCAGCACTAATAGTGCTTCAACCAGTGCCCCTGATTGCTGACCCGTCGCCATAATTAAGGTGGTTTTGGCCGGTATCTGCTCTGAAACTTCAATGGACTTACGGGCAAGAACAATGAAGCGAGTGATATTTTGTTGCTGATTCGCCAGATTATGTTCCAGCACCTGCAAATTATACAGTGCACCACCAGCTTCACTACCCAGAGCGGCGGCTGTTGGCGAGTTCATTTGTGCCACTTTTTCCATCGCCGCAGCAGTGCTTTCGCAATACTCAATTTTCCAATGAGGGAAACGATTAATGAACTGGCTGCACTGCTGGAAAGGTTGTGGGTGACTGTATACGGTTTCGATTTTGCTCAGGTCAGTTTCAGTTGCAACCAGAACACAGTGGTCAATAGGGTTGGTTATTTCCCCTACGATGAACAAACTGGTGTGTTGCAGCAAATCATAAACGTCGTTAATAGAGCCGGAACTGGTGTTCTCTATCGGTAAGACGGCGTAATCCGCTTGCCCGGTTTCTACCTGAGTGAAAATATCTTGGAATTTCTGACAACCACATTCAATCAGTTGCTCAAAATGACGAGCGGCATATTGACGTGCAGCCAGATGTGAATAAGAGCCCTTTGGGCCCAGGAAAGCGATACGGGCAGAATGTAGGGCGGTTTGATTAAGCTGATGTTGTAACAGTGCCTGCTGAGTTAAGACCGAGTCTTCGATAATAAGTTGGAACAGACGAGTGACATAGAATCCGTCGAGGTCATAGGGCTTAGCGGCAGTTATCAGGGCATCCAGTAAGTCACGTTCACGCTCTTTATCGCGAATAGGACGATGATGGAGCTGCTTAGCTTTAGCGACATCCACTGCTAATTCACGCCGCTCTGCCAGCAAGGCGAGCAGTTTTAAGTCTAGTGCGCTGATGCGTTCACGTAGCACCAGTAATGGATTATCGGTCATAGGGATTTGCCTTATTTTTCTGAATGATTATACCCTAAATAATTCGAGCAGCAGGAAGGTAGCCAATGCACATGCAGCTTGAAGTATGACGAGGATATACACATAAAAAAAGCCTCCCGCTTGGGAGGCTTTGTTGTTCGTCTTCGCATTCTTTATCACACGACGAAACGCCTCCCAATCAGGGGAAGGTAAAAAAGAATGCGAAGAAAAACACTTTATTGATCATCGTTACTGGTTACCTGTTTTACTCGTAAGTGTGTTGCCACGAAAATAAATAGTAAAGAAAGTCAGTTCTTAAAACTGATCAGACTCTAAATTAACCGCCAGCCTGAATTGCTGTCAATAAAAAACGCGCCCAAAGGCGCGTTAGATCCGAAATGAGATGGATGGCTCCGGCTATTGTTCTTGCTCGGATTCTTCTTCCTCTACATCTACTGACTCCAGATTAGCTTCTTTAACACTACTTGCTGCGCGGCGAGCTTCACCTTTGTGCTGCACTTTATTTAATTGGCGTTCTAGTTTGGTGATAAGCTCATTAATTGCAGCATACATATCATCATGTTTGGCACTGGCAACCAATGGCCCCATTGGTGTACTGATAGTTGCATCGGCAACAAATCCTTGTGGACCTTTAGACAGTACGATGTGCGGGTTTATTAACTGGGCCTGCCATTTATCCAGTTTGGTGAGACGGTCTTCAACATGCTTGCGAATTGCTGGGGTAATATCCATTTGCTTACTGGTAATGTTGACTGTCATATGACTTACCTCTCTGTCTGCTCCGTCTTGGATAACTTCAGCATACCTCTCTTTCTCACAAAATGTATGATCAAGGTCACTTTTTTTTGTCACTTTTTGCAAAGGTCATGGGAACTGTGATTCAACGTCAGGAATAGCGGCTGGGGGCTTGAATCATTGATTATAATGCCGCATTATTGATAAGTTATATTGCCTGCATTCAGTTAAAAACGGCGTTATTTTTCTGTTTTAGATAGGGTATTAGCGCGATAGTCTGATGCAGTGAGTTTTATCGGCCTACACCAGTAAAGTGAACATCTGCCGTAAGGCAAGAATTGAAAACGGCAGCCTAGGCTGCCGTTTGTTATTTTATCGAGCCAGACAATATCAGGCTGGATTCGCTGCAATTATCTTGGCAACTTTGTCTGCCTCGGCATTGAGTTGCAGTTGTTTATAAGCATTTTCCATCAATGGCAACGCATCACGGGTTGCTTGAGTATCAGGATAATCTCTCAACATTTGTTCTACACGGTTAACTACCGCGACGTAAGCGCCTCGTTTAGTGTAATATTGCGCCACGGCCAGTTCATGCTTGGCCAGACGATTTTTCAAGAACGTCAGGCGTTTTTGCGCATCAGTTGCGTACTGGCTGTTCGGATAGTTTTGAATCAACTGGTTAAAATCGCGGAATGCGGCCTTGGCATGTTGCGGGTCGCGGTCTGAACGATCAATCCCGAAGAAACCTTGCAATGCGCTGTCATCCAGAGCCATGTCAGTCAAACCACGCATATATAATACGTAATCGATGTTAGGATGTGTTGGATTGAGGCGCATAAAGCGATCAATTGAGGCTTGCGCCAACGGCAGATCAGCAGATTTATAATACGCATAAATCAAATCAAGCTGAACCTGTTGGGAGTAAGGCCCGAAAGGATAGCGGTTATCTAACGCTTCTAGTTGCGTAATAGCTCCCTTAAAGTTACCGTCCTGCAGTTTTTGCTGAGCGGTAGCATAGAGCTCAGAAGGCGGGTTATCGGGAACCACGTCCTTGTTACTGGAGCAACCGGTCAGCACCAGGCTCAACGTGGCGGCAGCCACCAGATATTTCATACGCGTCATGACGTTTTGATTATCCTCGAAGTGTTATTCCGGGAGACTGTCCGTTAAGCTCCCGACAAAGATCTAGATACAATAGCACATTATATTAAACGGCATCGCCGTCAAAACCCAACGTTAACGAACAAGAAGCTGCATATGGCACAACAAGTACAACTCAGCGCAACGGTGGCCGAATCTCAACTCGGTCAACGGTTAGATCAGGCTTTGGCCGAATTGTTCCCTGATTATTCAAGATCTCGCATAAAAGAGTGGATTTTGGAAGACAGGGTCACAGTCGACGGTAAAACAATTAATAAGCCTAAAGAAAAAGTGTTGGGTGGTGAGCTCGTCGCCATTGACGCGCAAATTGAGGAAGATGCCCGCTGGGCGCCTCAAGACATCCCACTGGATATCGTCTATGAAGATAACGATATTTTGGTCATTAATAAACCCCGTGGTTTAGTTGTGCATCCCGGAGCCGGCAACCCAGATGGTACGGTTCTGAATGCACTGCTCTATTATTATCCTGAAATCATGGATGTCCCGCGCGCGGGTATCGTTCATCGCCTGGATAAGGATACTACTGGTTTGATGGTAGTAGCAAAAACGGTTCCGGCACAAACGCGTTTAGTTGAAGCACTGCAAGCGCGTGAAATTACCCGTGAATATGAAGCCGTAGCCATTGGCAATATGACTGCGGGCGGTCGAGTAGATGAGCCAATTTCGCGTCATTCCACCAAGCGTACTCACATGGCTGTGCACCCAATGGGTAAACCAGCAACTACCCATTACCGGATTATGGAGCATTTCCGCGCCCATACCCGCCTGCGTTTGCGTTTAGAAACGGGCCGTACCCATCAGATCCGCGTGCATATGTCTCATATTAACCATCCGCTGGTGGGTGATCAGTTTTATGGTGGCCGTCCGCGCCCACCAAGAGGCGCCTCTGATTCCTTTATTTCCATTCTGCGTGGTTTTGATCGTCAGGCATTGCATGCCACCATGCTGCGTTTGTATCACCCTATCAGTGGTATCCAAATGGAATGGCATGCAGCATTACCAGAAGATATGGTTGAGCTGATAAATGCGCTGAAGGCTGATACTGAAGAATTCAAAGACCAGATGGATTGGTAATGAGTCCCCAACTGATACTCCCAGACTGGCCGATGCCTGCCGGTGTTAAGGCATGTAGCACCACCCGTCACGGTGGTATCAGCGAATCGCCTTATGATTCATTAAACCTTGGTACCCATGTTGGTGATGTTGCAGCCAGTGTGATAGCTAATCGCCAGCGATTAGTTGAACTGGCTGGCTTGCCGCAAATGCCTGTTTGGTTGGAGCAGGTACACGGTACTCGTGTCCTGCATCTGGATAGTAAGGCGGTAGCTGATGTACAGGCTGACGCGGCTTATAGCCGGGTTGCTGGGCAAGTTTGTGCCGTAATGACCGCAGATTGCCTACCGGTGCTGTTTTGTTCATTAGCCGGCGACGAAGTTGCGGCCGCACATGCTGGTTGGCGTGGTTTATGTGCTGGCGTCCTTGAACAGACGCTGGCGCAGTTCAACGCGGCCCCTGCTTCTATTATTGCCTGGTTAGGCCCAGCCATTGGCCCACAGCAGTTCGAAGTGGGTGAAGATGTGAAACAGGCCTTTATCAATATCGACCCAGCATCCGCCTCTGCTTTTGTTCCTTCAGGCACCAAATATCTCGCTGACATCTATCTATTGGCTCATTTGCGGCTACAGGCTGCAGGTATTCACGCTATTTATGGCGGTAATCGCTGTACTGTGAGTGAAAAACAGCAATTTTTCTCTTATCGGCGCGATGGAATCACTGGACGTATGGCAAGTTTAGTCTGGCTGATATAACCTACTGAATTAGGACGATCCGCTGACGCATAACGAATTACTTTAAATATAGTGTCGAAATAACCTTGAAAATTTGAGGGATGACCTCATCTAATCTCCAGTAGCAATTTTGACCAATATCGGAGGTGTTATGCGTCTGGATCGTCTTACTAGCAAATTCCAGCTTGCCCTCGCCGATGCCCAGTCTTTAGCGCTTGGGCGCGACAACCAGTTTATTGAACCGTTACATTTGATGAGCGCACTGCTCAATCAGGATGGGGGGACGGTTCGCCCATTGTTGACCTCGGCGGGTATTAATGTTGCCAGTTTGCGCAGCGACATTGAGCAGGCTTTAGGTCGTCTTCCACAAGTTGAAGGTACCGGCGGTGATGTTCAACCATCAAACGAGCTGGTACGTGTATTGAATCTTTGTGACAAATTAGCGCAAAAGCGTGCAGATAAGTTTATCTCTTCAGAACTGTTCGTGTTGGCAGTGCTTGAAGACCGCGGCACCTTAACTGACATGTTAAAGGCTGCCGGTGCAACAACTGATAAAATAGATAAGGCAATTGAAAATATGCGTGGTGGTGACAAAGTCGATGATCCAGGCGCTGAAGATCAGCGTCAGGCGTTGAAAAAATTCACTATCGACCTGACTGAACGTGCGGAGCAGGGGAAACTTGATCCGGTGATTGGCCGTGATGAAGAGATTCGCCGTACTATTCAGGTGTTACAACGTCGTACCAAAAACAACCCGGTATTAATTGGTGAACCCGGTGTTGGTAAAACCGCCATCGTGGAAGGGTTGGCACAACGTATCGTCAATGGCGAAGTGCCTGAAGGCCTGAAACATAAACGTGTGCTGTCATTAGATATGGGCTCACTGATTGCCGGTGCTAAGTATCGTGGTGAATTTGAAGAGCGTCTAAAAGGTGTGTTGAACGATTTATCAAAACAAGAAGGTAGTGTGATCTTGTTCATTGATGAATTGCATACCATGGTTGGCGCTGGGAAAGGCGATGGGGCGATGGATGCTGGTAACATGCTGAAACCTGCGTTAGCGCGCGGTGAGCTGCATTGCGTCGGTGCGACCACCCTGGACGAGTATCGCCAGTATATAGAGAAGGATGCGGCGCTGGAGCGGCGTTTCCAGAAAGTCTATGTTGCGGAACCGACAGTCGAAGACACCATTGCCATTTTGCGCGGGCTGAAAGAGCGATATGAACTGCATCACCATGTGCAGATCACCGACCCGGCAATTGTTGCCGCGGCAACACTGTCGCACCGTTATATTTCGGATCGCCAGTTACCGGATAAAGCCATTGACCTGATCGATGAAGCCGGTTCCAGTATCCGTATGCAAATGGATTCAAAACCAGAATCATTGGATCGGCTGGAGCGCCGAATTATCCAATTGAAACTGGAACAGCAAGCGCTGAACAAAGAATCCGATGACGCCAGTAAAAAACGGCTGGAAATGCTCAATACCGAATTAGAGCAGAAAGAGCGTGAGTACTCTGAACTGGAAGAAGAGTGGAAAGCTGAAAAAGCCTCACTGACTGGGACTCAGAATATTAAGACTGAGTTGGAACAGGCCAAAATTACCTTAGAACAGGCTCGACGTGTGGGTGACTTGGCTCGGATGTCAGAACTTCAGTACGGTAAAATCCCTGAGTTGGAAAAACAGCTAGCGGCAGCCAATGCGCTGGAAGGGAAAACCATGAAGTTGCTGCGCAATCGTGTCACTGAGGTTGAGATTGCTGATGTCCTGGCGCGCTGGACGGGTATTCCGGTATCACGCATGCTGGAAAGTGAGCGCGATAAATTGCTGCGCATGGAACAAGACCTGCATAAACGTGTCATTGGTCAGGATGAAGCAGTCGAAGCAGTATCCAATGCTATCCGCCGTAGTCGTGCTGGGTTATCAGATCCGAACCGGCCAATTGGTTCCTTCTTATTCTTAGGCCCGACGGGTGTAGGTAAAACTGAATTATGTAAAGCATTGGCCACGTTCTTGTTCGACAGCGACGATGCCATGGTGCGTATTGATATGTCAGAGTTTATGGAGAAACATTCCGTATCTCGGCTGGTTGGTGCACCTCCGGGCTACGTTGGCTATGAAGAAGGTGGTTATCTGACGGAAGCGGTGCGCCGTCGTCCTTATTCTGTAATCTTGTTAGATGAAGTGGAAAAAGCACATCCTGATGTGTTTAACATCCTGTTGCAGGTATTGGATGATGGTCGCTTGACTGACGGGCAGGGGAGAACGGTTGATTTCCGTAACACGGTTGTCATCATGACCTCTAACCTCGGTTCAGATTTGATTCAGGAACGTTTCGGTGAAAGAAGTTATACCGAAATGAAGAATATGGTGATGGAGGTTGTTAGTCATCACTTCCGTCCTGAATTTATTAACCGTATAGATGAGGTGGTTGTCTTCCATCCGCTTGGTCGAGCACATCTGGCCTCAATTGCCAGTATTCAACTGGAGCGGCTGTATAAACGTCTGGAAGAGCGTGGCTATCAGGTTACCATTACTCAACCTGCGTTGGAGTTCCTGGGGGAAACCGGCTTTGACCCTGTTTATGGTGCACGGCCATTGAAACGCGCGATTCAGCAGGAAATCGAGAACCCGCTGGCGCAGCAGATACTTTCCGGCAAATTAATCCCGGGAGTACCTGTTACTTTGGATGTGGAAAACGGGCATATCATTGCCAGACAGTAATCGTTAATCCTCAAGGGGGCGAGAAATCGCCCCCTTTTTGTTTTCTTTTTCGCCATATCTACGGTTTTTGCCGTATTAATGAGCAGTTGAAAAGTTTTTTCAAATTAGGGGTTGCAGGCTGTCAGGAACTCCCTATAATGCGCCTCCACTGACCGGGAACAA
>NZ_JAZGQE010000139.1:0-12862 GCF_048593885.1 Yersinia sp. 1252 StPb PI
ATAAAAGAAACCGCCTAGATTCCATTTGTTAAAAACAAACACCCACTTGAGTAACAGAGAAACGACATAAATTCCTGCTACAGAATATTTATAGATTGAATCATTACCTACCATAGAGCCAAAAATGGTCAAGGCTCGCTCTTCACCGCCCCATAAGTAAGCGATAGCAGGAAAGCCACATCCGATGATAAATAAGTGTACAAATATCTTCGCGCTATCTTCACGTAACTGATTGTAGATAGTTGCAAAAAACTTAATCCCTTTACTTAATCCTGAAAATTCCATTTCAAATCAACTCTATTGTTTTTTGAGTTCCCGTCTCAAGCTAAGGCAGAAACATAAATTAGGAAGGACAGCCCGAACCGTGGTCACTATGCGGACACCATTAAAATAAAATCAATGTATTTCAACAAGTTAATGTAAATGGAAAGGCTGCTAATGCGGCCTTAGACTACTGACAATAAATAATGCCGCACTCGGCGGCATTGATATTGACTATTATCCCATCATTTAACCGCTTTACGGCGCAGTTGCTGCCACTGCCAGCCCCATAGCAACGCAATCGCCAGCGCGAAGAGCACACCGAAACCAACGCCAACCGCGACGACTGGCGCGCCCAGTTTTACTACCACCGAGTAGAGCCCCAGCATCAACAACATTGCGGTATTCTCACCCAGATTTTGCACTGCAATGGCATTCCCGGCGCCCACACTTTGTTTGCCGCGCTCTTGTAACAAGGCATTGAGCGGTACGACAAAGAAACCGCCTAAGATCCCGATAATAATCAACAGTAAATAGGCCATTGGCATACTGTGTTGCAGTGAGAATGCCGCCACCACCACACCAATTAATACCCCCGCCGGTAAACAGCGTTTTACTGTTTTAAGTGTCACGAAACGTGCCGCAGCACCCGCGCCAATCACAATCCCAATCGCCACCATGGCATTTAACAGCGTCGGGGTTGCGTTATCGGCAATCCCCAATGCTACCGGCACCCATAGCACCAGTAGGAAGCGCAACGTGACCCCTGCGCCCCAGAACAGGCTGGTCCCCGCCAGTGAGAAGCGAGTTTCGCCATCCCGCCACAGAATGCGGCATGCGGCAAAAAAACTGCCGGTCATGGCCCGTGGCCGCCATGAGCTGCCGGTTCGGGCAGCAGCCAGATGTGGGATAAATAGATTAGCCACCACCGCAATGGCATACACCAGCGCACAGACACTCAATGCCGCGATCAGATGCCAATCAGCCAGCACCCCACCGGCGACTGAACCGAGTAAAATAGCCGCAATGGTTGATGCCTCCATCATGCCGTTGGCTTTAACCAACTGCTCGCCGGAAGTGATTTCTCCCAAGATGCCATATTTAGCTGGTGAATAAGCCGCAGCCCCTACTCCAACCAGGCTGTAACCAAGAAATGGATTCAGACCAAAACAGATAACTAATGCACCCGCCAACTTCAGGCCATTCGCGACCATCATCACTCGCCCTTTGGCAAAGCTATCAGCCACTTGCCCGACAAACGGAGCCAGGATGATATAAGTGGCCACAAAGGCCATTTGCAAGATAGGCTGGCTCCAGTCGGGATATAACTGCTGCTTAATTAATGCCAAGGTGGCAAAAAGCAGTGCATTATCACCAAAAGCTGAGAAAAACTGAGCGCCAAGTACGGCGATCATTCCTCTGGAGAGCAAAGGCTTATCTGACAATGCTTGCTGACTCATTCGCTCATCTCCGCATCTGTGCCATTTTAGTTAACGTAACAAAGTCAGGTTTACCACTCCCCAGTAGGGGTAATGCTTTCACTACTCTGATATCACGTGGAACTGCCAGTTCTGGCACCCCACCCTCACGTGCGGCTTTAATCAGCCGTTCGCGGGTAATTTCACTGTCAGTGGTAAACAGCACCAGTGCTTCTCCTTTGGCGCTGTCGGTTTTAGCCGCTGCGGCATGTTGCCCCTCGGGCGAGATACGTAATGCCAGTTGTTCGACACTCTCCAGTGATACCATTTCACCGGCTAATTTGGCAAAACGCTTCACCCGCCCGCGAATGGCGCAGAACCCCCTCTCATCGAGGGTGACAATATCACCGGTATCGTACCAACCCTCCTCACGCTCACCCTGAGCATTCTCCGCCGCCGGTTGTTCCAACACCCCCGGATGCTCTACGCGCAGATAACCGCGCATAATATTGGGGCCGCGCAATTGCAAACGCCCACCTTGCTCGATTCCCGGCACAGTTATCAAGCGCGCCTCCATACCAGGAAGAATGCGCCCAACGGTATTCACTTTCGCTGCCATCGGCACGTTAATCGCCACTACCGGCGCACATTCGGTGACGCCATACCCTTCCAGAATACGAATGCCGAATTTGTCCTGCCAAATCTGTTTGGTGCTATCAGCCAGTTTTTCAGCCCCAGCCACCACATAACGCAACCGAGCAAAATCATAAGGATGAGCAAAGCGAGCATAGTTGCCCAAGAAAGTTGACGTGCCAAACAGCACGGTGCAGTTACGGTCATACACCAATTCTGGTACCACCCGATAATGCAGCGGGCTGGGGTAAAGGAATACTCGGCTACCGGTCATCAGCGGAGTGAATAACCCCACCGTCAGGCCGAAAGCATGGAACAGCGGCAGCGAAGACATAAAGCGATCACGCGGGGTGAAATCGGCAATGGTGCGGATCTGCTCAACGTTAGCCAATATACTTGCGTGAGAATGTACCACGCCTTTTGGGTTCCCCTCCGAGCCGGAAGTGAACAAAATCAGTGCGCTATCATCCGCCTGTTGTGGCAACATCGCCCGGCGCGGACAGCATAAATGGAATAAAATCCACAATTTGTCTGCCAGCGTAACCGTATCTTTTAAATCTTCCAGATAGACCCAATTTGCCTCAGTAACCTGTTCAGGCAAATGTGTCAGTTTGCCTTTTTCCAAAAACTGGCGCGAGGTGACGATGGTTTTCAACGACGCCGCAGTAATTGCACTCTTCAACCCTTTGGCACCCGAAGTGTAATTAAGCATTGCCGGAATACGGCCACGCAGAGAAGCACCAAAGATCGCCGCCGCAGTAATCGTCGCATTCGGTAATAACATCCCAACATGCTCGCCCTGCGCGGTGAAGCGTTGCAGGATACGGCTGACACCGAGGATTTTCTTCAGTAGCGTTTGATAACTGTCTTCTTTAAATGAAACATCCTCAATACAGGGTTTAAAACGCCCATAACGAGTTTGTGCCGATAACAACGCTTCAAACAGCGTTTCCCGTGGCACGATAGCCATACGCGCGGCCATCATAATGGCGTGTAAGTGTTCACCCGCCAACACCCGACGGTCACGGGCACGCGGCGCTTGCGGCATGGGTAACGTGGTCGCAGGCAAAACATGAATGCTGATTTTTGGGAACCAGCGGAGTTTGAGCACATCACCCAAACGCCCAAAATGGGTAAATTCTGGCCCTTCCAAACGGATTGGGACGACCGTAGCGCCTGATTTGGCGGCAATAAATGCAGCACCATCATAGATTTTCATCAATGAGCCAGTTACGGTAATACGCCCTTCAGGGAACACCACGACTGGCCTGCCTTGTTCTACCATCCTGACCAAATGTTTGATAGCCATTGGCTTGGTAGGGTCCAGTGCGACAAAATCGATATAAGGTTTTAGCCAGCGCATATACCAGCTCTCAGAAACACTGGTATAGACCGCAAAAACCGGCTTGATCGGCAGAAATAATGCGAGCAAAGCCCCATCAAGGAAAGAGACATGATTCGGCGTAATTATCAGTTTTTGATGGGTAAACTGATCCGTCACACCATCAATGGTGACACGAAATAATCGACGAAAAAGAGCACGCAATAAGCGATAACCCATGTTTATTTCCCTATAAGACAATGAATATGAAAAAGAGAGAATACTATAATAGTGGCTAAAATATTGCTAACAGGAGGCTGATAATCACAGCAGCAGGAAGAAATAAAAAAAAACCTACGCATCTGCGTAGGTTGGTGCAAATAAAAAACTGGCTTTTAACACACAGCGTATGTTGATTACTCACCAATTAATACCTCTGGGATGAATACTGTATCCGTTTCAGTGAAGCCACAGCCAGCAAGCAATCGCAACATTTACGTGCAAAGTGTAACCAGTAGTGAACATTGTCAGAAAGACGAAATAGGTTTGTAATTCATTGAGGTGCATTGCCAAAATAATGGGTGCTGCCGCTATCCCACCGGCAACACCCTAAGCCTCGCTAAGATAAAATTAGTATCGCGCCACCTCAACCAGACAACTCATTGCATTCGGGCCTTGAGTTAAACGCGAGGTACCAATGTCTAGCGTCAGAACGTTGGGGTTACCTGATTGTTCAACTTTATGTTGCTTGCCGCCGAAACCGGGATCAAACCAGGCCCCTGTTGCCATTAACACTACCCCTTGAGTGACACCATCAGTAATGCGCACTCCCGCCAGACAATGACCCCGTAAGTTGCTGACCTGAACCTGACTGCCCTCAGTAATGTCACGTTTGGCTGCATCTTGTGGGTGCATATACAACGTTTCACGGCCGGCGGTTTTATTCCCTTGCGCCAATGGCGCCGGATCAAGTTGGCTATGCAGACGATCCTCGGGTTGAATAGAGATCAGATGCAGCGGCCACTGCTCAGCCTGTGGTGCCCCTAACCACTCAACCGGTGGTTGCCACTCGGCATGAGGCGCAAAATCCTCATAGTGATAGCTGGCGATTTTCTCACTGAACAGCTCAATTTTGCCACTTGGCGTTTGCAGCGGATTAGTCTGTGGGTTTTCGCGAAAAGCATCAAAGAACACGAACTCCTTTGGCGGAGCAGGTAAATCAACATGGCCCCGTTGCCAAAAAGATTCAAAATCAGGCCATTCCACCCCGTGTGGCTGTTGTGCCACTCCGCACTCCTGGTAGATATGCCGAATCCAGGCCATTTCATCTCTATTTTCGGTAAATTCACTGCGATAACCCAGTCGTTCGGCCAAATCAGCAAAAATATCAAAATCGTTACGGGCCTGATGTTGTGGCGCAATCGCCTGATGCATCGCCAATACATAGCGATCGCGTGACGAGCCACCGATATCATTACGTTCCAGCGAACTGGTCACTGGCAGCACGATATCGGCCATTTTAGCCGCAGGTGTCCACCAGATATCCTGCACAATCACGGTGTCCGGCTTTTGCCACCCCTCCACCAGCCGGTTCAATTGCTGATGATGGTGGAATGGATTGCCGCCAGCCCAATGCACTAAATGAATATCGGGATAGGTATGGGTTTCCCCTTGGAACTGATACGGCTGCCCCGGTTGCAGCAACATGTCACAAATGCGGGCCACTGGAATAGCCAACCCAGATGGATTTTTACCCACCGGCATACTTGGCCCCGGCGTGTCTATCCGCGGGTTACCCACACCGTTCATCGATCCATGACCAAATGAGAAGCCACCGCCGGGCAGCCCCACTTGCCCCAGCATGGCTGATAAGGCAATCATCATCCAGTAAGGTTGCTCACCACGGTGTGCGCGCTGTACTGAATAGGAGCAGGTCATAAAACTGCGAACACCGATAAGTTGCTGGGCTAACTGGGTAATTCTTGGTGCGGGAATACCGGTAATCTCGCTGGCCCACTCAGGTGTTTTAGCAATACCGTCATTCACCCCACGAATGTAATCAGCTAATTGCTCATAGCCCACACAATGAGTAGCCAGGAAAGCCCCATCCTGCCCGTCAACACGTTGGATTTCATAAGCCAGCGCCAGCATCAGTGCTACATCTGTATTGGGACGAATCGGTATCCATTCGGCATTCACAAATGCCGGGCAATCATCCCGCATCGGGCTGATGTTAATCACTGGCGTGCCTTTTTGTGCCAGTTTTTCCAACCAGGGTTTTAATGAATGTTCCGCCGACCCGCCGGAAGAGACCTGAGCGTTTTTCAGTGCCAACCCGCCGAACGCAATAAACAGTTCACAATGCTCAACCACACTCGGCCATGATGTCACCCTGCCGGTCAACGGGCTAAAAGTACCAATCACATAAGGCAGAAAAAACTGTGCCGAGCCCCAACTGTAGTTGCCCAGTTGATCAACCCCGCCGCCGCCGCTGAAATAGAAACGCCGGACTAATGAACGCGCGTGATGTAAACGCCCGGCAGAAGACCAACCATAGGAGCCGGTAAATATCCCTGACGGGCCATAACGGTCCCTGACCCGGCGATTCTCTTGCGCCACTAAATCCAGCGCGACCTCCCACTCCACCTCAACAAAGTCTTCCCGACCACGCAAAGTTCGATCACTTTTCTCTCGCTGCTGTAACCACGATCGGCGTATCGCCGGTTTGCGAATACGTTTATCGGAATAAACCATGGGTGTAATGGATTCCAACAACCGAGAAGGGTTGGGATCATTGGCAAATGGCTCGCAACGGATCAGTTTGCCATCTTCAACAACAGCGGTAAAAGCGCCCCAGTGGGCAAGCTGGGGGTAACGGATGATGGACATGGCTATCTCAGGCAATTAAATAGATCATAAAAATAACATTCAGCGGGCAGTAAGACCAAAGCACAATTTCGACTAAACATAATCGTTTTGTACTAACCGTTTCATTTAATGCGCTGGGTTAACCAAGGCAGGTCAAATCGAAACCTGTGGCTTGCGAAAACCACAGGTAATCGTGCTAATTGCTGTTTCTGTGATTTTTTCTCACCAAGTTGCGATCTTCCCCCCTTGCGGGCAACACCGTTTTCCGCAAAACTGAGTGATGTAAGCGATTACCCTGAAAATCTCTGGAAGAAAAATGGCCACTATTAAGGATGTTGCCAAGCTGGCGGGTGTTTCCGTCGCGACGGTATCTCGTGTTATCAATAATTCTCCCAAGGCCAGTGAGACATCACGTATGGCGGTCTGTAACGCCATGGAACAACTGCAATATCACCCGAACGCCAATGCGCGGGCGCTGGCCCAGCAATCAACTGAAACGGTAGGCATGATTGTTTCTGATGTGTCAGATCCATTCTTTGGATCGATGGTCAAAGCTGTCGAACAAGTGGCCTATGCCACCGGAAATTTCTTGCTGATTGGTAACGGTTACCATGACGAAGAGAAAGAGCGTCAGGCCATCGAACAACTGATTCGCCATCGTTGTGCCGCCCTGGTGGTTCATGCCAAAAAACTGTCCGATGAAGAATTGACATCATTAATGGAACAGATCCCCGGTATGGTGTTGATTAACCGCACATTACCGGGTTTCGAAACCCGCTGTGTCGCATTAGATGACCGTTATGGTGCCTGGTTGGCAACCCGCCATCTGATTCAGCAAGGGCATAAACGCATCGCTATTATTTGCTCTAATCACCAAATTTCCGATGCCATTGATCGCCTACAAGGCTATTTGGACGCACTAAAAGAGTTTGAGATTCCGGTTGATGACCGCTTAATATCCTACGGTACACCAGATGAGATTGGCGGCGAACAGGCCATGACCGACCTGCTCGGCCGTGGTAGACACTTTACGGCAGTTACCTGTTATAACGACTCCATGGCTGCTGGCGCATTGTCTGTTCTCAGCGACAACAGCATCGAAGTGCCGCAAGAGATCTCACTGATTGGTTTTGATGATGTATTAATTTCTCGTTATCTGCGCCCCCGGCTGACCACCATCCGCTACCCGGTCGTTGCGATGGCGACACAGGCCGCAGAATTGGCGCTGGCGCTGGCCAACCATACCCCGTTGCCAGAAATCACCAATATGTTCAGCCCAACGCTGGTCCGCCGCCATTCTGTCGCCAGCCCGCAAACGCCCGCAGATGACGAGAACTGTCGATAACAAAGAGCTGCAACCCGCCTGCGCTATGCTAAACTGCCGCGATATTCGGCAGTTATGCCACAAAAATCGCCCACTACGCCGCACCCAACGAGAGTGCCACGCCCGGCTGTTATGGTGTTATGACACGGGCCGACTGGGGCAATAGCTACCCAGCCAAGAGGTTTACGATTGATGATTACCATGTTGGATGTCTCTTTGCGCGCCGGTGTTTCCAAGGCCACTGTCTCCCGGGTATTAAACGGCACCGGGCAGGTGAAGGAAAGCACCCGTGAGGCGGTGTTTAAGGCGATGGACGAACTGGGTTACCGCCCTAATTTTCTAGCACAATCACTGGCCAACAGAAGCTCCAACAGCATCGGGTTAGTGGTTTCGAACTTTGAAGGCCCCTACTTTGGCCGTTTACTCCAGCAGGCTGCGAAACTGATTGAAGCCAGTGGTAAGCATTTGATCGTGACAGATGGCCACGATACGCCACAAGGCGAACAGCAGGCAGTTCAGTTACTGGCTGACCGTTGCTGTGATGCCATTATTCTTTACACTCGCTCAATGTCTGAAGCTGATTTAATGCAATTGCTTGCCAACGTAGCCGCCCCCTTGATGGTTATTAATCGTGATTTACCCCTGGCCCGTGAGCGCTGTGTGTTCTTCGAACAGCAACAAGCTGCATTTAATGCGGTTAATTATCTGATACAGCAAGGGCATCGTGATATTGCCTATATTACCGGGCCAATCACCACCTCCACGGCCCAATCCCGCCTTGCCGGTTATCAGCAAGCGCTGGAGGCGCACGGAATCGCGCTGAATGAAGATCTGATTATCCATGGCGATAGTGGCGTACCTGACGGTTATCAAGGATGTCAGGCGCTATTGGCACGCGATATTAGCTTCAGCGCGCTGTTTATCTACAATGATGATATGACTATCGGGGCGATGAAAGCCCTTAATCAGGCGGGGAAAAAGCTACCACAAGATGTTTCGTTATTTGGTTTTGATGACGAACCTACCGCACCTTACCTGCAACCGGCACTCTCAACTGTGTATCTGCCGATTGATGCGATGATTGAAGCCGCCATTACTCAGGCGTTGAAGCTGATTGCGGGCAAACCGGTGCTACCGCTGCCCCCCTTCATCGGTGAGTTAAAATTACGTGATTCGGTGGTACCAGGGCCCTATTACCGCTGAGGACGTTTGTATCAAATGCAAATAGGATCAAATGCAGGTAACCGATAGCCTTGAGTTATGTCTCTGGCTATCGGTTGAGGACTTTTTTGTATAAGCTAATTCAACCTATCCTTTTGATAACAAAGTCGTTAAATCTGCTCTAATGCAATAAGTTCTTCAATGGTTTGCCGACGGCGAATTAAGCGCGGCTGCCCCTGTTCGAACAGCACTTCCGGCAATAATGGGCGGCTGTTGTAGTTCGAAGACATCGACGCACCATAAGCCCCGGTATCGTGGAATACCAAATAATCACCAATTTTAGCGGCGGGCAATGCGCGGGTTTCCAATCCACCACCCGCTTCCTGAGTGAATACATCACCTGACTCGCACAGCGGACCGCCAACTACCGTATCAATCAACGGTGCCGATGTGAGGTCGCGCCCATCAGCAGGCAGCAACGAAATATGGTGATAACTGCCATACATTGCTGGCCGCATCAAATCGTTAAATCCGGCATCCACCAACACATAGTGGCGACGGCCCATATCTTTAACAGCCCGCACCTGCGCCACCAGAACACCTGACTCGGCCACCAGAAAGCGGCCTGGCTCAATTTCCAGGCTAACCGGATGGCCGAGATGGGCGGCAATTTGCTCTCTGGCTTTATTCCATAAGCCATAATAGTGTTCGGTATCAATCTCATCATCACCAAATTGATAAGGGATCGATAACCCACCACCGGCAGAGATAGCGCTGATATCCTGCCCCAGTGCAATCACCTGCTGAACCATGGCATCACAAACTTGCTCCAGATGTTGATAATCAACACCAGAACCAATGTGCATATGAACACCCACCAGCGTTAAACCATATTTTTTAACTTTCTCAATAGCTTGTGGTAAATCTTGATGCCAGATGCCGTGTTTGCTGTTCTCACCGCCAGTATTGGTTTTTTGGCTATGACCATGACCAAAACCCGGATTTATCCGCAACCAAACGGGGTGCCCTGGGGCATGTTGCCCCAGTTGATCCAGCATATCGATTGAACCGGCATTGACCGGAATGTTTAATTCAGTCACCCGTAATAACGTGGCCTGATCCAGCAGATCTGCGGTAAATACGATCTCAGCCGGTTCCTGCCCCGGCTGGAAGCCAGCATGTATCGCACGTTCTATCTCACCCAACGAGACTGAATCGACTTTGACACCCTGCTCACGCATCAAACCGAGAATATGAATATTCGAACAGGCTTTCTGGGCAAAACGAATAACATCAAAATTTCGTAATTGGTTGATTCTTTGAGCAATTATCTCACCATCATACGCCCACACCGGGCAGCCAAATTGCTCAGGCAGAGCCAGCAGATTGTGGGCAGTCAGTGCCGAAGTGGTGTCATAAAGTGTGCGCGGCATAGGTTTTTCCTAATAATTGTTCATCAATATGTTGGGCGAAAAAAATGATTTCGCTGATACCTCATTATTAGCAACTGAATACCTGTTAGGAAAATATCTATTTACCGTGAGTCTATTCATTTATGATATGGCTTACAGTAAACCGTCGCCACTTCAGGAGTGTTGTGATGCCCACCATTTCCCTACGACAAATCGAGATTTTTCATGGTGTCATGACCACCGGTAACCTGACTGAAGCCGCCTTATTACTCCAGACATCCCAACCCACCGTTAGCCGTGAACTGGCCCGCTTTGAGCAATTAGTCCAATTAACACTCTTCGAGCGTGTACGTGGCCGCCTCTATCCCACAGTACAAGGCTTGCGGCTATTTGAAGAGGTACAACGCTCTTATTACGGTCTTGATCGCATCCGACAAGCTGCTGAGGGTATTCGTCAATTCCAACAGGCGCAGCTTTCTATTGCCTGCCTACCGGTCTTTTCTCAATCGCTGCTACCCGCTGTGTGCAAACCCTTTATTGACCGCTACCCGGAAGTCAGTCTGAGCATCATCCCGCAGGAATCGCCGCTACTGGAAGAGTGGCTTTCAGCTCAGCGTCATGACCTTGGTCTGACAGAAAACACCCAGACTCCTGCCGGTACGTTGCGCCATCCCCTGATGACCGTGAATGAGATTTGCGTATTGCCCAGTGACCATCCGTTGCGGGATAAATCACTACTGACACCACAAGACTTCCAGGGTGAAAACTTTATCAGCTTGTCCGTTACCGACAGCTATCGCCAATTATTGGATAAACTATTTATTGAACAAGGCATTAGCCGAAGGTTAGTGCTGGAAACTCACAGTGCTGCATCGGTCTGCGCCATGGTACGGGAAGGGGTGGGGGTATCGATTGTCAATCCACTCACGGCATTAGACTATATTAGCAAAGGGGGCGCTGAAGGCGTGTGCGTGCGGCCATTCAGCATCGAAATCCCCTTTACTATCAGTTTGATACAACCGAAACATCGCCCATCATCTACTTTGGTAGATACGTTTATCGAGCATTTAAAGCAGCAGGCCATCACTTTCCAGCAGCGCCTAACCCAAGTGATTACCCAACAATATTAAGTTTTCGCAACGGGCCTAAACAGCTTTCACCTTACCGGCACGCGCCCGGGAGAAGGTAAACAGGCACAGTAGCAGCCCCATCACCGCCAGTGCCGCGGCGGCAAAGGGCACGGCGGTTAAACCTAACCCACGAGCAATCACCACACCACCAACCCATGCCCCTAAAGCATTGCCGACATTAAAGGCGGCAATATTCAGGGTCGACACCAGATTAGGTGCTTTTTTACCATAGGTAACCACATTGATTTGTAGTGCAGGTACTGCTGAGAAAGCTGCCGCTGACCATAGAAACAGTGTCACTTCTGCTGCCAATAATGAATAGCTGGTCCAACTGAACAAGGCAGAAAACAGAGCGATTAACAGGAAAGTCATCGTCAGACTGACGGAAAGGTGCCAATCGGCCAGCCGCCCCCCGACAATATTGCCCAATGTCAGACCAACCCCCATCAGCAACAATGTCCAACTGACACCATGTTCTGAAACCTGCGTCACTTCTGTCAGAATGGGGGCGATGTAAGTAAAGAGAGCAAACATAGCGGCGGCAAAAAAGACCGTCATCAATAAAGATAGCCAGATTCCCCCTCCACGCAGTGCAGCTATCTCTTTACGCAGTTCGGTCGGGGCCTCTTCCTGAGAGGAAGGCAATTTACTGTAAAGGGCGGCCAGTGAGAATAAACCGATGACTGAAACCACCCAGAATGTTGAGCGCCAACCGAAAACCTGCCCCAGCGCGGTCCCTAGGGGCACGCCCAGCACATTGGCCAGCGTCAGGCCAGTAAACATCAGTGCCACCGCCGAAGCTCGTCGATTCGGCGCCACCAGATTGGCGGCAACCACGGCACCAATCCCAAAGAAAGCACCATGACACAGCGCCGTAATCACTCTGGCCAGCATCAGGAAATCATAGTTGTATGCCAGAGCACACATCAGGTTACCGATAATAAAGATCACCATTAATAGTAATAATGTCTTTTTACGTGGCAACTTTGCGGTCAGTACTGCCATGATAGGTGCGCCAATTGCCACTCCCAGCGCATAACCACTGATTAACCAACCGGCAGTTGGAATCGAGATATGTAAGTCACCCGCCACCTGAGGCAGCAGCCCCATAATGACAAATTCGGTGGTACCAATAGCAAAAGCACTCAGTGCCAATGCCAGCAGCGCAACAGGCATAATACCAGCTCCCAGTCAGACAATATCAGCCCGCCGTATATTGCGGGCAGAACAAATTGTTGCCGATAATGGTTAATTAACCGGCACCCTGTAGTGAGTCACAGAAGAGGCGAAACCGTGAGCATCGCCGAAAACGCAGTAATAACCTTATAAATTAT
>NZ_JAZGQE010000013.1:0-48758 GCF_048593885.1 Yersinia sp. 1252 StPb PI
TTCTAAATATTCCTTTTTTGTGTCGCAACGCATATTAGGAAGCAACACCATGAAAAAAGAGTGGTTTGCCGCTAAGGAACTGGCAGGTCTTGAGGGATTACCCTCATCACCACAAGGCATTAACCTCATGGCGAAACGTGAGGGGTGGGAACAGCGCCGTCGTCGTGGCGTTCAAGGGAAGGCGGTGGAGTATCATGTTGAAAGTTTACCTTGCACCATACTGAATTCATTACATTTAAGAGAAGAGCCGGCACAGTATACGCCAGTACGGCAAGACCCATTAGCCCTATGGATAGAGGCTTACTATCGTTTTACGGAGGCTGAACGGGAGCAGGTTATTACCTTTATTTTTCGTGAAGGAGCTAAAAGCCTGATCGAGCAATTGAGAATCGATTAAGCCCGCCAGATGTGCACTTTGTGCCAGGAACTTGCTACAGCAGCTCATTGATAGAGAATGGATATGAAAAAACAATGGATTACCGCTGCTGAGCTTATTGGTATTGGCGGGTTGCCTAAAACGCCTGCAGGGGTTAATGGTCGAGCCAGAAAGGAAGGTTGGGAACGAAGACGTAAACTTGGGGTGCAGGGAAAGGCGGTAGAATACGCTATCGAGGGGCTACCATCTGATGTACTGAGTGTTTTACGCTTGAAAGAAACCCCCGCGGAATATGTTGTGCAGCGCAATGACCCATTGGCTATATGGATTGAAGCTTACAATCAACTCACTGATGCTGAGCGCTCGCGAGCTATTGCATTTTTGCTGCGGGAAGGGGTAGGAACACTGATGAAACGTTTGGATTAATAGCAAAAAAGATAAACCCGGGCGGCAAAGCGCGGGTTTCTTAATGGTTTCTCAAAAATCGCGTTGTACGGCAATGTGCGCTAAACCCTCAAGAGCCAGACGGTATTCACTTTCAGGGAGAATCTGTAACGCAGCAATAGCTTTGTCAGCCTCTTCCTCTGCACGCCGACGGGTATAGTCAAGTGAGCCACACTGCTGCATTGCAGCCAATACGGGTTCGAGTAAATGGCGGCCATTGCCTTGTTCAATTGCTTGCCGAATCATGGCTGCTTGTTCCACTGTGCCATTACGCATGGCATGCAGTAGGGGCAATGTAGGTTTACCTTCATTGAGGTCGTCACCGGTATTCTTACCCAAAGTGGTGCCATCAGAGCTGTAATCGAGCAGGTCATCAATGAGCTGGAATGCAGTACCCAGATAACGGCCATAATTCTGTAACGCCAACTCCTGCGTTTCAGTGGCATCCGCCAGCACGGCCGCAGACTGTGAGGCTGCCTCAAACAAGCGAGCCGTTTTGCTGTAAATAACCTGCATATAGTTTTCTTCAGTGATGTCTGGGTTATTACAGTTCATTAACTGTAAGACTTCACCTTCAGCAATAACGTTTGTGGCTTCTGACATCAAAGTAAGAACGCGCAGTGATTCGAGGCCGGTCATCATCTGGAATGAGCGCGTATAGATATAGTCGCCCACCAATACACTGGCGGCATTACCAAATGCCGCATTAGCCGTCGCTTTACCACGGCGCATATCAGATTCATCGACCACATCATCATGCAGCAAGGTCGCTGTGTGGATAAATTCAATCAATGCCGCGACAGTGATATGCTTACTGCCTTGGTAGTGCAACGCACGGGCCACCAAAACGGCGATCATAGGGCGAATTCGTTTCCCGCCACCACTGATAATGTAATGGCCCAATTGATTGATGAGAACAACATCAGAGTTCAACTGGTCGAGAATTGTTGTGTTTACTGCCGCCATATCCGGCGCGGTTAACTCGATAATCTTTTCTAGGTTCATTGTTATATTCAGCTGTTTTTCTCTTTAACTGCGATGAGATTACCGCCCACATTATTACATGACGTTCCCTGAGACTATGATTGTACTTGAAAAATCCATCAAATAAACATGATGTAAGAAACTGTGCTTTTTTTCTTCGCTTGGGCTGATTATATACTTGTCATTCACTACATTTTTGCGTAGAATTCGCGCCCTATTGTGAATATTTATAGTGCGCTCTGGACTACAAAAGTGGAGTGCACGGAAAGCGGAGTTTTATATGTACGCGGTTTTCCAAAGTGGTGGTAAACAACACCGAGTAAGCGAAGGTCAAACCATTCGCCTGGAAAAGCTGGACATCGCAACTGGTGAAACTGTTGAGTTTGACCAAGTTCTGATGATTGCTAACGGTGAAGAAATCAATATCGGCGCTCCTTTAGTCGATGGTGGCAAGATCAAGGCTGAAGTAATTGCTCACGGTCGTGGCGAGAAGATTAAGATTGTTAAATTCCGTCGTCGTAAGCATTACCGTAAGCAGCAAGGTCATCGTCAGTGGTTCACTGATGTTAAAATCACCGGTATCAGCGCTTAAGATTTAGGAGAGCGGATAAATGGCACATAAAAAGGCTGGTGGCTCGACTCGTAACGGTCGTGACTCCGAAAGTAAACGTCTTGGCGTAAAACGTTTTGGCGGCGAAGCAGTTCTGGCAGGCAGCATCATCGTTCGTCAACGTGGAACTAAGTTCCATGCAGGCACCAACGTAGGTTGCGGTAAAGACCATACTCTGTTTGCTTTGGCTGACGGTAAAGTCAAGTTCGAAGTTAAAGGCCCGAAAAACCGTAAATTTATCAGCATCGAAGCTGTATAAGTTTTTCGCGTCCTGTAAATAGATGTAAGCCCTGCAATTTCGTTGCGGGGCTTTTTACATTTCAGGGTTAACCCCCTTCGGTAAAAAATGGATACGAAGCAGCAGGCTGGTTTAGGTATTTTTTTGGCACTAACCACTGCCGTATTCTGGGGTGCCTTGCCGATCGCAATGAAGCAAGTGCTTGAGGTGATGGAGCCTTTTACCATTGTTTGGTATCGCTTCACGATGGCGGCTATCGGCTTGGGGATTATTCTGGCTTCGCGTCGTCAGCTACCCTCGCTTACACTTTTTCGCCAACGTCGCTGGCTGGTATTACTGATAGTTGCGACGTGTGGCCTGCTGGGGAATTTCATCTTCTTCAGTTCATCATTACAATATCTAAGTCCGACGGCATCCCAGGTTATCGGGCAATTATCACCAGTCGGTATGATGGTTGCCAGTGTGTTGATTTTAAAAGAGCGGATGCGCATTACCCAGGTTATTGGTGCGGGTATGCTGATTTGCGGCTTGTTGTTATTTTTTAATACCAGTCTGCATGAAATCTTTACCCGTTTGACTGATTATACGCTTGGCGTGGCATTGGGTGTCTGTGCAGCGGTTGTTTGGGTCAGCTATGGTGTCGCCCAGAAGGTGCTATTAAGGCGTATGGCATCGCAACAAATCCTATTATTGTTGTACACTTTATGTGCAATTGCATTATTCCCAATGGCGAAACCAGCCGTTATTTTTCAGCTAAATGGGTGGCAGTTTGCCTGTTTACTATTTTGTGGGGTTAATACCCTGGTGGGTTACGGTGCTTTGGCTGAGGCCATGGCGCGCTGGCAGGCAGCTCAGGTAAGCGCACTTGTCACATTGACGCCGTTGTTTACCTTGTTTTTTTCAATTCTATTGGCGCTGGCCTGGCCAGAAATGTTTGCTGCACCGTCCCTCAATCTTGTGGGATACGCAGGCGCATTCGTGGTAGTGGCCGGCGCAATGTTTTCCGCAATTGGACATCGTTGGTGGCCACGTCGGACAGAAATAAACCTGGTTGCTCCGCAAAAGCAGCGGCCCGGTGAATGATTTACGGAGAAAGTAAATGAAGTTTGTTGATGAAGCTACGATTTTGGTTGTAGCCGGTGACGGTGGTAACGGTTGTGTCAGCTTCCGCCGCGAAAAATATATCCCTAATGGTGGTCCTGACGGTGGTGATGGTGGTGATGGTGGCGATATTTACCTGCTGGCCGATGAAAACCTTAACACGCTGATTGATTACCGTTTTGTGAAGTCTTTCCGTGCTGAACGTGGGCAGAATGGCCAGAGCCGTGACTGTACCGGCAAACGTGGTAAAGATATCACCATTAAAGTCCCGGTTGGTACCCGCGTACTGGATCAGGGTACGGGTGAGATTGTGGGTGATATGACCCGCCATGGTCAGGTTCTGATGGTCGCGAAAGGGGGGTTCCATGGGTTAGGGAACACTCGATTCAAATCATCGGTAAATCGTGCGCCACGCCAGAAAACCATGGGTACTGAAGGCGAAACACGTGAATTGATGCTTGAGTTGTTGCTGCTGGCTGATGTGGGGATGTTAGGTTTGCCAAACGCGGGTAAATCCACCTTTATTCGTGCGGTTTCTGCGGCTAAACCAAAAGTAGCTGATTATCCATTTACGACATTGATCCCAAGTCTGGGTGTGGTACGAATGGATCATGAGCAGAGCTTTGTGGTTGCCGATATCCCCGGTTTGATCGAAGGCGCATCAGACGGTGCTGGTCTGGGTATTCGCTTCCTGAAGCATCTGGAACGTTGTCGTGTACTGTTGCACTTGGTTGATCTGGCTCCGATCGATGAATCAGATCCGATTGAGAATGCCAAAGTCATCGTTAATGAGTTACAGCAATACAGCGAAAATCTTGCAGAGAAGCCACGCTGGCTTGTTTTCAATAAGATTGACCTGATAGGTACAGAAGAAGCTGAGGTCCGCGCTAAGGCCATTGTAGAAGCGCTGGGATGGGAAGATAAGTACTACATGATTTCCGCAGCAAATCGCGACAATGTAAATGCGCTGTGCTGGGATGTCATGAAATTCCTTAACACCCAACCTAAAGCTATGGCCATTGCAGAAAGTGCGCCAGAAAAAGTTGAATTCATGTGGGATGATTATCACCGTGAACAACTGGCTGAAGTGGAAGCGGCAGCGGTAGAAGAAGATGACGACGATTGGGATGAGGAAGATGATGACGGCGTAGAGTTTATCTACGAACGTTAAATTTCCGGTTGTTGTGAGTCATAACGTTGTTATGAGTATAAATGAGGGCTGCCACTTCACCTGTGGCGGCCCTTTTATTTGAACACCTAATGGGCGACACTAGCTAAATGGAGGTAACGCCGTGCCATGGGTGACGGCAGGTATCCAGCATTGCGCCTGCAGTCCTGAACGGTCTGGGCGGTTCTCCAGTGTTAACCTGCCTTGGTGCAGTTGAACAATACGGATCACGATATTTAGCCCTAACCCACTGCCGCCATAGCGTTGATCCATACGACGAAACGCTTGAGTCAGTTCACCCGCCTGTTCTGGTTTTATTCCCGGCCCTTCATCCATCACTTGCAGAATGGCACCCAAGTTTTCAGTAACGAGTTTGACTGAAATCTGGCTACCAACCGGGCTATAACGATGGGCATTTTCAACCAGATTTCGCAACATCAGGCGCAGTAGCGTGGCGTCACCTTCTGTCTTGGCATAAGGCGGAAATTCCCACTGGATAGTTTGTTGCCGAAGATCACACATTTCCTGTAATTCATCTTGCAGTGGCTGCACCACATTTTCAGTCCAATCAAGAGATTGATATAGGCCACTAGCAAAATTTTGGCCTGCTCTGGAGAGTGTCAGTAACTGTTCAATAGTATGCATCAATAAGTCGATGCGACTAATCAATGAGTTACTTTCAGTGATCCCTTGTTGTTCCATCAACTCAAGGTGCAGACGAATCCCGGCCAGAGGTGTGCGTAACTCATGTGCGGCATCGGCAGTGAACAGGCGTTCTTGCGCAATAGTATTAGAGAGCCGGAATAACAACTGGTTAAGTGTCGATGTTACAGAGACGATTTCTTGCATATCGCTCTTAACAATCACTGGGGTGAGATTATCGGCTGAACGTTCAGCCAGCTTTTTTTGCAATTGATCCAGTGGACGAATAATCCAACTGATCGCCCAGAAAGAGAGCAAAAGGGTGATGGCCATCATGATGAGCGACGGCGCAAGCAGTGATGCAATGGCTTCCGCTATTTCCGTATCAACCCGCTCATTACGCGCTTGTGCGCTAAGGGTTTCATCAACCAGGAAGCTGATTTGCTCCTGACTTTCATGCCATAACCAAAAGGCACTGATCAACTGGGTAACCAATAATATTAACGCCAGCATTAAAATCAGACGGCGTCGCATACTGATCATGATTGTGCCTCCAGACGATAGCCAATACCCCTTACGGTACGAATACGATCTTTGCCTAATTTGCGGCGAAGATTATGGATATGCACTTCTAGCGTATTGGAGCCGAGATCATCATTCCAGGTATACAGATCCTGCTGTAATAACTCACGGTTAACGGTTTGACCGGCCCGCATAATTAAGCGCGAGAGGATCGCAAACTCCTTGGGCGTGACTTCCAGCGGCTGATCCTGCAAACAGACTTGCTGTGTTGATAAGTTAAGGCTCAGGTCATCTTGTTGCACCAAATTGTCACTTTGCCCCTGATAACGACGAATCAATGCGCGAACGCGTGCCAGTAACTCGGCTAACGCGAAAGGTTTGATAAGGTAATCGTCAGCACCGGCATCCAGCCCGTCAACCCGATCTTCCAGTGCATCACGGGCGGTGAGGATAAGTACCGGTAAGGTGACATGCTGGCGCCGCCATTGACGCAACAACACGGCACCATCTTGATCCGGCAGGCCGAGATCGAGGATTACCATGCTGTACTGACTGGTGTGTAATAAACTGTGCGCTTCGGCTGCGGTACCGGCACAGTCACAGGCATAGCCCTGATTGGTCAGGGCCATAGCTATCCCGCGTTGCAGCAGTTCATCATCTTCAACAATCAGTAGTTTCATAATTTTTAATTATTCTGATAGATGTCTTTATACAGGCGGCTTTCGAAGCGAACCAAAGGTGCCCGACGATTTTTTTGATCTTCAGGTGGTACGGCGTAACCCGACAAGAATTGGACAAATGCCATGCGTTGCCCACTGGCGGTAGTAATAAATCCGGCCAGATTGTATACGCCTTGTAGTGCACCGGTTTTGGCCGAAACTTTGCCATCAACACCCGCTTCATGCAGGCCACCACGATAACGTAATGTACCGTCATAGCCCGATAATGGGAGCATTGAGATAAAATTAAGTTCTTGATCATGTTGAGCTATATATTGCAAAGCTTGCATCATGGTTGCCGGTGAAATGAGATTATGACGTGACAAACCCGATCCATCCACGACAATACTGTTCCCCAGATCCACACCGGCCTTCTGGCGCAGAACCTGACGCACCGCATCGGCACCGGCGCGCCATGTGCCCGGTACACCAAATCGCTGATGACCAATGGTCCTGAATACGGTATCGGCAATCATGTTGTCAGACTTTTTCAACATGATTTTCAGTAAGTCATGTAACGGTGCTGACTGCGCTTGCGCTAGCACGGTGCCAGCGGCATTGGGGGTCGTCTGCCGGCGTAGGCTGCCGTCAATCTGAATATCCGCTTTTTTCAGTTCATCTTTCAAGATGGCACCGGCATAGCTGGCACCATTTTGTACTGCAAAGGCCAGAGGCAGCGGTTCACTGCGTTGTGTCAGGCATCCGGTAAGCGTGAATCGGTTTAATTCGCCTGGAACGACATCTAACTCGCAATATTGCGCATCTGGTGAACCTTTAGCTAAAGTACGTACTTCACTGAACATTTGCACCGGATAATAGGATGCAACTCGGATAAATGCCATGTCACCCGGATTAGGTGCGCTGTATAGTGAGACTGAAAAACAGTTACGATCGACAATGGCCGCCGCAGGTGGGGCACTAAAACATTGTGTCATATCGTTCCACGGCCAACCGGGTGCTTTGTCGTGGCTGGCAAAAACCGACGTATCAATGATCAAATCACCTGCAACTTGTTTTACACCGGCTTTTCTTAGCGTAGCCACCATATTACGCAACTGCTGGCGTGTTAAAGTGGGGTCACCATCAAAACGTGCAACTAAATTGCCGCGCAACACACCGTCGGTGATCGGACCGTGACTTTCTAGTGTGGTATTGAAGCGAAAATCAGGTCCAAGCTGTAGCAAAGCGGCCAATGCGGTCAGGACTTTTTGCGTACTGGCGGGTAAGGCCATCTGCTGAGCGTGATAGTCTATTGCTGGGGTCGTAGCCCCGATTTTTTGTACTACTAACGCAAGATTTGCCCCATCAGGCAGATACTGTGTGTAATTTTCGACCTGAGCCGCATTGGCGTTAGATATGCTGATATTGATCGCAATAGCACAGGCCAATCCACTGACAATTCGTGAAAAATGCATAATTTCGGTATAACTGCTGAATAACGTGTTGCCATACTACGGTGCAACGAGGGCGAAAGTAAACGATGACCCTAAAGGAACTCTACGTTAAAATGCATATCAAAATGCAGAATTGATCCTGACTTGGGGTTTTGGCTCCGGGGTGATTTTTTTTGTTTATCGCCTGGAGGCGGGTAGGCTATCAAACTAGCCGCATTTTCATTCGAAAACGTTAGGATGACGGTTTTTTGAACAGGATAGATTTAGAGGTATTTAAAAGATGAAACAGATTCCGATGACGGTAAATGGCGCAGAGAAACTGCGTGAAGAGCTGGATTTTTTAAAAGGCGTTCGTCGCCCTAAAATTATTGCTGATATCGCCACTGCCCGCGAACACGGTGACTTGAAAGAAAATGCGGAATATCATGCAGCCCGCGAGCAACAAGGGTTCTGTGAAGGCCGGATTCAAGAAATAGAAGCAAAACTCTCTAATGCGCAGGTGATTGATATCACCAGAATGCCTAATAATGGCCGCGTTATTTTTGGTGCCACGGTTCGTGTATTAAATGTGGATAGCGAAGAAGAGCAGCAATACCGGATTGTGGGTGATGATGAAGCGGATTTTAAACAAAATCTTATTTCGGTTAACTCACCTATCGCTCGTGGCCTGATTGGTAAGGAAGTCGATGACGTCGTTGTTATTCGAACTCCAGGCGGCGAAGTAGAATATGAAATTCTTAGCGTGGATTATGTGTAATACTTGTCCATCTGAGCAGCTATTACGCGTTATTTCTCAAAAATGAAGTTGTAAAGAAAAGTAAAAGGCCGCTTGCGGCCTTTTATCAGAACAAAGTGCATGGCACCTTTTCTCTAAAACAAGCGTCATTAACGCGGTAAAATAATTTTCCGCTCTTTCGCTGGGCGATAGAGCACTAAAATATTACCGATGATTTGGACGTTAACGGCACCGGTCTCACGCACGATGGCATCAGCAATTAGGGCTTTGGTTTCACGCTCTTCAGCAGTGATCTTCACCTTAATAAGTTCATGATGTTCCAGCGTTTGTTCGATTTCAGCCAGCACCCCTTCGGTTAACCCGTTATTGCCCAGCATGACTACTGGCTTTAATGGATGGGCCAGGCTTTTCAGGTGCTGTTTTTGTTTGTTATTCAGATTCATCGTCTTTTTTGCTTAAGTTGGGATTGAAAACGGTTCATTCTACCGCCATCTCATGTGTATCACCAAATCGGTCTACGTCGATGGGGAGTTTACGCGAGCTAAGCAACAGATGCGCGGGCTCTTAATTAAGATAGTTGGAAAAAGAGATGTCTAATAAAAAGCGTTCGGCTAGCTCTAGTCGCTGGTTACAAGAACACTTTAGCGATAAATATGTAATTCAGGCACAGAAAAAGGGGCTACGCTCCCGCGCCTGGTTTAAACTTGATGAAATACAACAGAACGATAAACTTTTTAAACCCGGTATGACAGTAGTCGATTTAGGCGCTGCACCCGGCGGTTGGTCCCAATATGCAGTAACCCAAATAGGCGGTAAAGGGCGGGTCATCGCATGTGATCTTCTACCAATGGATCCTATCGTTGGTGTCGATTTCCTTCAGGGCGATTTTCGTGATGAACTCGTCCTGAAAGCTTTACTTGAGCGTGTTGGGGATAAAAAAGTTCAGGTGGTCATGTGTGATATGGCCCCGAATATGAGTGGTACTCCGGCAGTCGATATACCTAAATCAATGTATCTGGTTGAATTAGCTTTAGATATGTGTCGTGATGTACTTGCGCCAGGCGGAAGTTTCCTGGTGAAGGTGTTTCAGGGAGATGGCTTTGATGAATACCTACGGGAAATTCGCTCCCTGTTTACGAAAGTTAAGATTCGTAAGCCAGACGCTTCTCGTGCGCGATCGCGTGAAGTGTACATTGTAGCGACAGGGCGGAAACTGTAGTACCCTAACGCTGTTTGTTAACACAGTTGTAATATGAGGTTAATCCCTTGAGTGACATGGCGAAAAACCTAATTCTCTGGTTAGTTATTGCAGTCGTACTGATGTCTGTATTCCAGAGCTTTGGACCCAGCGAATCGAATGGCCGTAAAGTGGATTACTCTACTTTCATGTCCGACGTAACCCAAGAACAGGTTCGTGAAGCGCGTATTAATGGGCGTGAAATTAACGTCAGTAAGAAAGATAACAGCAAATATACGACTTTCATTCCGGTCAACGATCCAAAGCTGTTAGATACCTTATTGACTAAAAATGTGAAAGTTGTTGGTGAGCCACCGGAAGAGCCGAGCTTGCTGGCCTCTATCTTTATTTCCTGGTTCCCAATGTTGTTGTTGATTGGGGTCTGGATCTTCTTTATGCGTCAAATGCAAGGTGGCGGCGGCAAAGGGGCGATGTCCTTTGGCAAGAGCAAAGCCCGCATGCTGACAGAAGATCAAATAAAAACCTCTTTTGCTGATGTGGCCGGTTGCGACGAAGCAAAAGAAGAAGTCAGTGAATTGGTTGACTATCTGCGTGAGCCAAGCCGCTTCCAAAAACTGGGCGGTAAGATTCCGAAAGGCGTATTGATGGTTGGTCCTCCAGGGACAGGTAAAACCTTGCTGGCGAAAGCCATTGCAGGTGAAGCTAAAGTGCCATTCTTCACTATTTCTGGTTCTGACTTCGTAGAAATGTTCGTTGGTGTGGGTGCATCCCGTGTCCGTGACATGTTTGAGCAGGCTAAAAAAGCCGCACCTTGTATCATCTTTATCGATGAAATCGATGCGGTAGGCCGTCAACGTGGCGCTGGTTTGGGTGGTGGTCATGATGAACGTGAACAGACACTGAACCAAATGCTGGTTGAAATGGATGGCTTTGAAGGCAATGAAGGCATCATCGTCATCGCAGCAACTAACCGTCCAGACGTTCTTGACCCGGCGTTACTGCGTCCAGGTCGTTTTGACCGTCAGGTTGTGGTTGGCTTACCTGATGTCCGTGGTCGTGAACAGATTCTGAAAGTTCATATGCGCCGCGTGCCATTAGATACCGATATCGATGCTTCAGTTATCGCACGTGGTACACCAGGCTTCTCTGGTGCTGACCTGGCTAACCTGGTCAACGAAGCCGCGTTGTTTGCTGCTCGTGGTAACAAGCGTGTTGTTTCGATGGCTGAGTTTGAGAAAGCGAAAGATAAAATTATGATGGGTGCGGAACGTCGCTCCATGGTAATGACAGAAGCACAAAAAGAATCAACGGCTTATCATGAAGCAGGCCATGCGATCATCGGTCGTCTGGTACCTGAACATGACCCAGTACATAAAGTGACCATTATTCCACGTGGTCGTGCGTTGGGTGTAACATTCTTCCTGCCGGAAGGTGATGCTATCAGCGCTAGCCGTCAGAAACTGGAAAGCCAGATCTCTACCTTATACGGTGGTCGTCTTGCTGAAGAGATAATTTACGGGCCGGAAAAAGTCTCTACCGGTGCATCGAATGATATCAAAGTTGCCACGTCTATCGCGCGTAACATGGTGACGCAGTGGGGCTTCTCCGAAAAACTGGGGCCGTTGCTGTATGCTGAAGAAGAAGGCGAGGTATTCCTTGGCCGTTCTGTGGCAAAAGCCAAGCATATGTCTGATGAAACCGCGCGTATTATCGATCAGGAAGTTAAATTACTTGTCGAGCGTAACTATCAGCGTGCACGTACTTTGCTGATGGAAAATATGGATGTTCTGCATACCATGAAAGATGCTTTGATGAAGTATGAAACGATTGATGCACCGCAGATTGATGATTTGATGAATCGCAAAGAAGTTCGCCCGCCAGCGGGTTGGGATGATGCGACCAAGAATAAATCATCTGACAATGACAGCACACCAAAGGCACCAACGCCGGTTGATGAGCCAAATGTACCAACGCCAGGCAATTCAAATACCATGTCAGAACAGTTGGGCGATAAGTAAGTCAACTGTTGGCATCTAAAAGCGTTGTGATTAATATAAACCTCGGGCTTGCCCGGGGTTTTTCTTTTTCTGTCATATCCTGCTTACTTGGCGTTGCTGCGGTTCCCACTTGAATCACTGAACTTTGGTCTGTTCATCGGGGCTTGTTCGGTTTGCCTTGCTGCAACGCAATGACTTTGGGTATAAAATTAAAGTGAATTGCCACTTTTGAGGCGTAATTACATGCAGTTAACTGCCAGAGATCGTGTTCTGGATCTCTCTCTCCCACAAGTTATGGGTATCTTGAATGTCACCCCGGATTCGTTTTCGGATGGTGGACATCACAATAATATTGATAAAGCATTACAGCATGCCCAATTGATGTTATCAGCAGGTGCTACGCTGATTGATATTGGTGGCGAGTCCACCCGTCCTGGTGCTGCACAAGTGAGTGAGCAGGAGGAGCTTGATCGGGTAGTGCCAGTTGTCGAGGCATTAGCCAAGCGCTTTGATATTTGGTTATCTGTAGATACCTCTAAAGCGGCGGTTATCACTGAATCTGCTCAAGCTGGCGCCCATCTGATTAATGATATCCGCTCATTACAAGAGCCAGGTGCGCTTGACGCTGCGGCAAAAACCGGTCTGCCGGTGTGCCTGATGCATATGCAGGGGCAACCGCAAAGTATGCAGCAGTCACCGCATTACGATGATTTACTGGCTGATGTAAACCAGTTCTTTGAATACCATATCGCTCGCTGTGTTGCGGCCGGTATCGCAAAAAGTAAATTGTTACTCGACCCAGGCTTCGGTTTCGGTAAAGATTTGGCGCATAATTATCAGTTATTGGCGCGACTGGCTGAACTGCACCATTTTGGGTTGCCATTGTTAGTGGGAATGTCGCGAAAATCGATGGTGGGTCAGTTATTACATGTTCCGCCACAACAGCGGGTCATCGGGAGTGTCGCTTGTGCTGTCATTGCCGCTATGCAAGGCGCACAGATTGTCCGAGTGCATGATGTCAAAGAAACTGTCGAGGCGATGCGTATCGTCGAGGCAACACTTTCAGCGAAGGGATAAACAAAAATTATGAGTAACCGTAAATACTTTGGTACAGATGGCATTCGCGGCAAAGTGGGTGAGAGTCCGATTACGCCTGATTTTGTATTAAAGCTCGGCTGGGCTGCCGGTAAAGTTCTGGCTCGACATGGTTCTCGTAAAATTATCATCGGTAAAGATACGCGTATTTCCGGCTACATGTTGGAATCGGCGCTGGAAGCCGGCTTGGCTGCCGCTGGGCTATCGGCATCATTTACCGGCCCGATGCCGACCCCTGCTGTTGCTTATCTGACCCGAACTTTCCGCGCTGAAGCCGGTATTGTTATTTCAGCGTCCCATAACCCTTTCGAAGATAATGGCATTAAATTCTTCTCAATTGATGGCACCAAACTGCCTGATGATGTGGAGGAGGCCATTGAAGCAGAAATGGAAAAACCATTAACCTGCGTTGAATCTGCCGAATTGGGTAAAGCTAACCGTATCGTGGATGCGGCCGGGCGCTACATTGAGTTCTGTAAAGGCACCTTCCCGAGCGAACTTAGCCTGAAAGAGTTAAAAATTGTGGTCGATTGCGCCAATGGTGCCACCTATCACATCGCCCCAAGTGTATTACGTGAACTCGGGGCAAATGTTATCACCATCGGCTGTGAACCTGATGGCATGAATATCAATGAAGAATGTGGTGCCACGGATGTTCGCTTGCTGCAAGCGCGTGTGCTGGCTGAAGAGGCACATGTTGGCCTGGCATTTGACGGTGATGGTGACCGCTTGATGATGGTTGATCATCTGGGCAACAAGGTTGATGGCGACCAGATTTTGTATATCATCGCGCGCGAAGGCTTGCGTCAGGGCCAACTGAAAGGCGGTGCGGTTGGTACGCTAATGAGTAATATGGGCCTAGAGCTTGCACTGAAACAGCTCGGCATTCCTTTTGTTCGTGCCAAAGTGGGCGACCGCTACGTGCTGGAAGCCATGCAAGAGAAAGGCTGGCGTATTGGTGCTGAAAACTCAGGCCACGTGATTTTGTTGGATAAAACTACCACCGGTGACGGCATTGTTGCTGGTCTGCAAGTGCTGACGGCGATGGTGCGTAACCATATGAGCCTACATGACCTGTGCAGTGGCATGAAATTGATGCCACAAATTCTGGTCAATGTGCGTTTCTCCGGCGATCATGACCCACTGGAATCAGAGAAAGTTAAAGAAGTTAACCACCAGGTTGAAAAAGAATTGGGCGAGCGTGGCCGCGTTCTGTTGCGTAAATCAGGTACCGAACCATTAATCCGCGTGATGGTTGAAGGTGATGCTGAAGAATCATTGATTGCTGAAATGGCAAACCGGATCGCAGATGCGGTGAAAGCGGCAGGTTAATGGTGTTTTTATGGGGGAGGGTGTGACTCTTTCCCCCATAAATTGCGCTGAAGTTGAATAACTTGACGTTTTTTTCTGCAAATGAACTCGTGTTGTGAAATTGCCCTTGCGTGTACTATGCGCTTTGGTTAGTATTCACACCCGCTTAAGTGGGTGAATAAGTCCCCGCTGATGGGTGAAAAGCATTTGGCATGCGGTGAATCCGCAAGGATACAGGTACAACTATGTACGAAGCTCTTCTGGTATTTTTCTTGCTGATTTCGATTGGGCTAGTTGCTCTGATCATGTTGCAGCAAGGTAAAGGCGCGGATATGGGAGCCTCATTCGGAGCAGGTGCGTCTGCAACTCTGTTCGGTTCGAATGGTTCCGGTAACTTTATGACTCGCATGACGGCTTTATTGGCGACGCTGTTCTTCGTCATTAGCTTGATTCTGGGCAATATGAGCACCAACCAGGGCCATACAGGCAGCGAGTGGGAAAACTTGGGTACGCCTGCAAAAACTGAGCAGACTACAGCTCCAGTAGCACCAGCTAAGCCAAGTAGCGATATCCCGCAGTAATGTTTTGCCAGCAGTAAGTAGTAACGATAGAAAAAAGTTTTAAAATGGTTGTGACGACTTAAATAGTAAAAACAACCAGTTGAATCAGTGCCGGGGTGGTGGAATTGGTAGACACGCTACCTTGAGGTGGTAGTGCCCGATTGGGCTTACGGGTTCAAGTCCCGTCCTCGGTACCAAATCAGTCAGATAACTTGCTTTTTTGTCGTTATCAACGTAATATTTGCCACGTTTTCGGACGCGGGGTGGAGCAGCCTGGTAGCTCGTCGGGCTCATAACCCGAAGGTCGTCGGTTCAAATCCGGCCCCCGCAACCACTTTCCTAAAGTGTTTTTTTTCAAATGTTGTATTCGGTAGACCTCAGATACTTTCGATTTCAATTTGAAAAAAATACTTGTCAGAAAGTTGTACCGAAGCCGCTTTGCGGCAAACAGGGTCCAGTTGCATAAAGCCCCGAATTTCGGGGTTTTTTGTTATTTGACAGCAGAATCACTGGGCTATTAGGCCCTTTTTTTATGTCTTGGGGGTGGGCTTGTCCACATTAGAACAAAAGTTAACAGAGATAATTTCAGCACCGGTTGAGGCCTTAGGCTATGAATTAGTCGGCATCGAGTTCATCCGGGGGCGCCAATCGACGCTACGAATCTATATTGATAGTGACGACGGAATCACTGTTGATGCTTGTGCTGATGTCAGCCACCAGGTCAGCGCTGTATTGGACGTAGAAGATCCAATTACGGTCGCTTACAACTTAGAAGTTTCCTCTCCGGGCCTTGATCGCCCTATGTTCACCGCTGAACACTATACTCGTTACCTCGGTGAAGAAGTCACTTTGGTTTTGCGTATGGCAATGCAGAACCGCCGTAAATGGCAGGGCATTATTAAAGCCGTTGATGGTGAAATGATCACGGTTACTGTGGATGGAAAAGATGAAGTGTTCGCGCTGAGCAACATCCAGAAAGCGAACCTGGTACCCCACTTTTAAAGTTTGGATGAGGCAACTAGGATGAACAAAGAGATTCTGGCTGTTGTAGAAGCAGTTTCCAATGAGAAATCCCTTCCGCGCGAGAAGATTTTTGAGGCGTTGGAAACCGCTCTAGCGACAGCGACCAAGAAAAAATACGAACAAGAAATTGAAGTTCGCGTCAGCATCGACCGTAAAACCGGTGATTTCGACACTTTCCGCCGTTGGGTCGCAGTTGACGAAGTTACCATGCCAACGCGTGAAATCACGTTGGATGCGGCTCAATATGAAGATCCAACCCTCCAGTTGGGTGATTATGTCGAAGACCAGATTGAATCTGTTACTTTTGACCGTATCACAACCCAAACAGCTAAACAGGTCATCGTACAGAAAGTACGTGAAGCCGAACGTGCTATGGTGGTTGATCAGTTCCGTCAGTATCTGGGCGAAATTGTTACCGGTGTGGTGAAAAAAGTTAACCGTGACAGTATTGCACTGGATCTGGGTAACAATGCTGAAGCCGTTATTGGCCGTGAAGACATGCTACCGCGTGAAAACTTCCGTCCAGGCGACCGTATCCGTGGTGTTCTGTATGACGTGCGTCCAGAAGCTCGCGGTGCTCAGTTATTTGTCAGCCGTTCACGTCCTGAAATGCTGATCGAACTGTTCCGTATTGAAGTGCCAGAAATTGGCGAAGAATTGATCGAAATTAAAGCTGCCGCCCGTGATCCTGGCTCGCGTGCTAAAATTGCGGTCAAAACCAACGACAAACGTATCGATCCAGTCGGTGCTTGTGTCGGTATGCGTGGTGCCCGAGTTCAGGCTGTTTCCAGCGAGCTTGGCGGCGAGCGCATTGATATTGTATTGTGGGATGATAATCCAGCCCAGTTTGTTATTAATGCCATGGCGCCAGCTGATGTTGCGTCTATTGTGGTTGATGAAGACAGACACACGATGGATGTTGCCGTTGAAGCCAGCAACTTGGCCCAGGCAATTGGCCGTAACGGCCAGAACGTACGTTTAGCAGCACAACTGAGTGGCTGGGAACTGAACGTAATGACGGCGGACGATCTTCAGGCGAAGCATCAGGCCGAAGCTCATGCCGCTATTGATACCTTCACCAAATATCTTGATATCGATGAGGACTTTGCCACCATATTGGTAGAGGAAGGTTTCTCTTCTCTGGAAGAATTGGCTTACGTGCCAATGAAAGAACTTCTGGAAATCGATGGTCTTGACGAAGATACGGTTGAAGCGCTGCGTGATCGCGCCAAAGCTGCATTGACCACGCTGGCCCTGGCACAAGAAGAAAGTCTTGGCGACCAAAAACCCGCTGATGATCTGCTGAACCTGGCGGGTCTGGAACGTAGCATGGCATTCAAATTGGCTGCGCGCGGTGTGTGTACGCTGGAAGATCTTGCCGAGCAGGGTATCGACGATCTGGCAGATATTGAAGGGCTTAGCGATGAGCAAGCCGGCGAGCTGATTATGGCTGCACGTAATATCTGTTGGTTTGGCGATAACGCGTAATAAACTGTAGCAGGAAGGAACAGCATGACAGATGTAACCGTAAAATCGCTGGCAGCTGAGATTCAGACCCCAGTTGATCGCCTGGTACAGCAATTTGCTGATGCAGGGATCAAGAAGTCTGAAGTAGACTCAGTTACCCAGCAAGAAAAAGAAACATTGCTGGCGCACTTAAACCGTGAACACGGCAGTGCGCCTAATAAACTCACGTTGCAACGCAAAACGCGTAGCACCTTGAATATTCCGAGCACCGGCGGAAAAAGTAAATCGGTGCAAATCGAGGTCCGCAAGAAACGCACTTATGTAAATACGCCGGAAGCTGAACAAGCGAAAGCGGAAGAGCAGGCACAGCGTGAAGCGGAAGAGCAGGCACAACGTGAAGCGGAAGCAGCAGCGCAGAAAATCGCTGAAGAAAAAGCTAAACGTGCGGCCGAAGAACAAGCCAAACGTGAGGCCGCTGAAAAAGCTAAACGCCAAGCAGCGGAAAAAGAAAAAGTGACGAATCAACAAACCGACGAAAAAATCAAGCCAGCTCAGACCGATAAAGCACGCCGTGAAGCTGAAGCTGCCGAGCTGAAACGCTCAGTAGAAGAAGAAACACGCCGTAAGGTCGAGGAAGATGCTAAACGCGTTGCTGAGGAAGCCCGTAAAATGGCAGCCGAAAACGAAGGTAAATGGCCAGAACCTGTGGCTGAGCAGACTGAGTCTGCTGACTACCATGTAACCACCTCACAACATGCGCGCGCCGCGGAAGACGAAAACGACGCCAAAGTTGAAGGTGATCGCCGTAGCCGCACTCGTGGTGGTAAAGCAACTAAGCAGAAAAAAGGCAATAAACTCTCCGAGTCTAAAGCTGATCGTGAAGAAGCACGTGCTGTTGGCCGTAAAGGCAAACGTAAACCAAGCACACTGCAACAGAGCTTCAACAAGCCTGTTGTTGCGGTTAACCGCGATGTTGTGATTGGTGAGACTGTAACAGTTGCTGAACTGGCAAACAAAATGGCTGTTAAAGGCTCTCAGGTCATCAAAGCAATGATGAAACTGGGTGCTATGGCAACCATTAACCAGGTTATCGATCAAGAAACAGCACAGATGGTTGCTGAAGAGATGGGCCACAAAGTGATTCTGCGTCGTGAAAACGAACTGGAAGAAGCTTTGATGAGCGACCGTGATACTGGCGCTGAAGCCGCAGCCGAGCATCGCGCTCCGGTTGTGACCATCATGGGCCACGTTGACCACGGTAAAACCTCTCTGCTGGATTACATCCGCTCCACGAAAGTGGCGTCAGGTGAGGCCGGTGGTATTACACAGCACATCGGTGCTTATCACGTTGAAACTGAAAACGGCATGATCACCTTCCTGGATACCCCAGGACACGCCGCGTTTACTTCAATGCGTGCCCGTGGTGCTCAGGCGACTGATATCGTGGTGTTGGTTGTTGCAGCCGACGATGGCGTGATGCCACAGACTATCGAAGCTATTCAGCATGCCAAAGCGGCGAAAGTGCCGGTTGTGGTTGCAGTGAACAAAATCGATAAGCCAGAAGCTGATCCAGACCGCGTTAAAACCGAGCTGTCTCAGTACGGTGTCCAGCCAGAAGAGTGGGGCGGTGACTCTCAGTTCATCAACGTATCTGCGAAAGCTGGTATCGGTATTGATGAATTGTTGAACGCAATCCTGCTGCAAGCTGAAGTTCTGGAACTGAAAGCAGTTCGTACTGGCATGGCAAACGGTGTGGTTATCGAATCCTTCTTGGATAAAGGCCGTGGCCCTGTTGCTACCGTGCTGGTTCAGAAAGGTACCTTGAACAAAGGTGATATCGTACTGTGTGGCTTTGAGTATGGCCGTGTACGTGCGATGCGTGACGAGTTGGGCCGTGATATCACGTCTGCTGGTCCGTCTATTCCGGTGGAAATCCTGGGTCTGTCCAGTGTTCCTGCTGCCGGTGATGAAGTGACCGTGGTTCGTGACGAGAAGAAAGCTCGTGAAGTTGCACTGTACCGTCAGGGCAAATTCCGCGAAGTTAAACTGGCTCGTCAGCAGAAATCTAAGCTGGAAAACATGTTTGCTAACATGACCGAAGGCGAAGTTTCTGAACTGAACATCGTAATCAAGTCTGACGTACAGGGTTCTTGTGAAGCTATCTGTGATTCACTGGAAAATCTGTCTACCGATGAAGTGAAAGTGCGCATTGTTGGCTCAGGCGTTGGTGGTATCACCGAAACTGACGCAACACTGGCCGCAGCTTCTGGCGCAATCATCCTTGGCTTTAACGTTCGTGCTGATGCTTCAGCCCGTCGTGTGGTTGAAACTGAAGGTCTGGATCTGCGTTACTACTCAGTAATTTATAGCCTGATCGACGAAGTCAAACAGGCGATGAGTGGTATGTTGGCACCTGAGTACAAACAACAAATCATTGGTCTGGCTGAAGTTCGTGATGTGTTTAAATCACCGAAATTTGGCGCCATTGCAGGTTGTATGGTTACTGAGGGTGTGATTAAGCGTAACAATCCAATCCGTGTTCTGCGTGACAACGTGGTTATCTATGAAGGCGAGCTGGAATCTCTGCGCCGCTTCAAAGATGACGTTAACGAAGTTCGTAATGGTATGGAGTGTGGTATCGGCGTTAAGAACTATAACGACGTCCGTACTGGTGATGTGATCGAAGTCTTCGAAATTATCGAAATCAAACGTACTATCGATTAATCGCCTCAGATCTGCTTATATCCATTTGGGGGGCCTTGGCCCCCCAATTTGTCTGGAGAATCCAAATGGCAAAAGAATTCAGCCGTTCTCAACGTGTTTCGCAGGAAATGCAAAAAGAGATCGCACTCATCTTACAACGCGAAATCAAAGACCCACGTGTTGGTATGGCTACCGTATCCGGTATCGAGCTGTCCCGTGATTTGGCTTACGCTAAAGTCTTTGTGACCTTCCTGAATGTGTTAACCGATAACGCAGACCCGGATACAGTTAAAAATGGCATTAAAGCACTGCAAGATGCCTCTGGTTATATCCGCACTCTGCTGGGTAAAGCGATGCGCTTGCGTATCGTACCGGAACTGACCTTCGCTTATGATAACTCATTGATTGAAGGCATGCGGATGTCTAACCTGGTGACTAATGTCATCAAAAATGATGTAGAACGTCAGGTTAATCCAGGTAACGACGAGGAGAAGTAATGGGGCGTCCACGTCGTCGCGGCCGTGACATTAACGGCGTTCTGTTATTGGATAAGCCGCTGGGCCTCTCCTCTAATGATGTTTTGCAGAAAGTAAAACGTCTCTTTAGCGCTAACCGCGCAGGCCATACCGGTGCACTCGATCCACTGGCGACCGGTATGTTGCCTATCTGTCTTGGTGAAGCGACCAAATTCTCTCAATTCTTGCTCGATTCTGATAAGCGCTACCTGGTGGTTGCCCGTTTGGGCCAGCGCACAGATACTTCGGATGCCGAAGGTGCGTTAATCAGTGAGCGTGAAGTTAACGTCACTCAGGCGCAGATGGATGCTGCTCTGGATAGTTTCCGCGGCGATAGCCAGCAGATACCTTCCATGTATTCGGCACTGAAGCATCAAGGTAAACCGTTGTATGAATATGCCCGGCAGGGGATTGAAGTAGAGCGCGACGCCCGTAGCATTACCGTGTATGAATTGCTGTTTATCCGCTGGGAAGGCAATGACCTTGAGCTGGAAATTCATTGCTCAAAAGGCACCTACATTCGCACTATTGTTGATGATTTGGGTGAATTATTAGGCTGTGGGGCACATGTTAGCTATCTGCGTCGTTTGCAAGTGGCCGCTTACCCAAGTGATCGCATGGTGACTTTAGAGCAGTTGACTGCCATAGTTGAAGCGGCACAGGCAGAAGAGCGCTCACCAAATCCAGAGCTGGATTTACTGTTGCTACCGATGGACAGTGCAGTATTAAACTTCCCTGAAGTCAATCTGTTACCTGCTGTTGCAGCCTATGTAAAGCAAGGGCAACCGGTGCATGTTGCTGGCGCGCCAAGCGAAGGTATGGTCCGTATCACTGAAGGCGAAGAGCGTAATTTCATTGGTATCGGCACTATCGCAGAGGATGGCCGTGTTGCACCCAAACGCCTGGTAGTAGAGGCGCAGGAAAATGCACTATAGGCCATACCTTATATAATTCGAGTTGCAGGAAGGCGGCTACCTTGCGATTCCGCAGTGCAAAGAGTAGAATAGTGCGGCTTACATATTGGGTTGCTGAATTAGAGATCGGCGCCTGTTTTAATTTATCTATATATTTGGAGTTGTATCATGTCTCTAAGTGTTGAAGCGAAAGCTAAAATTGTTGCTGACTTCGGTCGCGGTACCAATGACACCGGTTCAAGCGAAGTTCAGGTTGCTCTGTTGACTGCTCAAATTAACCATTTGCAAGGTCACTTCTCCGAGCACAAAAAAGATCACCACAGCCGTCGTGGTCTGCTGCGTATGGTATCCACGCGTCGTAAGCTGCTGGACTACCTGAAGCGTGAAGATGTAGCACGTTATGCTTCCCTGATCGAGCGTCTGGGTCTGCGTCGCTAAGTCTGCGAGTTTCGGGAGAAAGGGGCCAAATTGGCCCCTTTTTTCTAAGAAGCAATGATAGAATACGTTAGTATATTGTTGTTCATTACCCAAAGTAATTGAAGTTGTAAGTAAGCAGCAAACGGATCCGCCCCGCAGAGTTGGCTCAGGTCAGTGATTCGGGTGAGTGAGAAAGGTTAACACTGCTGTAGCGTCAAGTATGAAGCGTAAATTTCAAACATAGGATCTTCCGGTGCAGAGGTTCGCGCGGCTAATGAGAGACTTTAACTCAATGAGAGTTAAGGATTGTCATTAGTCGCGAGGATGCAGTGTGAAGGTATTAGTAACAGGTGGATGAGGTCGTCAATACGATCCGGCACCGCATAGTATAAGGATACTATTTTGCTGACTCCGATTATTCGTAAATTCCAGTACGGTCAACATACCGTTACCATTGAAACCGGTATGATGGCTCGCCAGGCAACGGCTGCTGTAATGGTAAGCATGGACGACACCGCAGTATTTGTGACTGTTGTTGGCCAAAAGAAAGCCAAGCCAGGTCAGAGCTTCTTCCCTCTGACTGTTAACTATCAGGAGCGTACTTACGCTGCTGGCCGTATCCCAGGTAGCTTCTTCCGTCGTGAAGGCCGCCCAAGTGAAGGCGAAACACTGACTTCACGTCTGATTGACCGTCCGATCCGCCCACTGTTCCCAGACAGCTTCTTGAACGAAGTGCAGGTGATTGCGACCGTTGTTTCTGTTAACCCACAAGTTAACCCAGACATCGTGGCACTGATTGGTGCCTCAGCGGTGCTGAGCCTGTCAGGTATTCCATTTAACGGCCCAATTGGTGCTGCTCGTGTTGGTTACATCAACGACCAGTATGTGCTGAACCCAACGACCGATGAACTGAAAGAGAGCCGCTTGGATCTGGTTGTTGCCGGTACTGCTGACGCAGTATTGATGGTTGAATCAGAAGCACAGATTCTGTCTGAAGATCAAATGTTAGGCGCGGTCATCTTCGGCCACGAACAACAACAAGTTGTGATTGAGAATATCAACGCTCTGGTTGCTGAAGTTGGCAAACCTAAGTGGGATTGGCATGCAGAGCCAGTTAACGAAGCGCTGCACGCGCGTGTTGCTGAGCTGGCAGAAGCTCGTCTGGGTGATGCTTATCGTATCACTGAGAAACAAGAGCGCTATACTCAGGTTGATGCTATTAAAGCTGACGTCACTGAAGCGCTGTTGGCACAAGATGAATCTTTAGATGCTAGCGAGATTCATGACATTCTGGGCGATGTTGAGAAAAACGTCGTTCGTAGCCGCGTATTGCGTGGCGAGCCACGTATCGATGGCCGCGAAAAAGACATGATCCGTGGTCTGGATGTGCGTACTGGCGTATTGCCACGTACCCATGGTTCTGCGTTGTTCACCCGTGGTGAAACTCAGGCGCTGGTTACTGCAACACTGGGTACTGCCCGTGATGCGCAAAATATTGATGAGCTGATGGGTGAGCGTACTGACTCATTCCTGCTACACTATAATTTCCCTCCATATTGTGTTGGTGAAACAGGTATGGTTGGTTCACCTAAGCGTCGTGAGATTGGCCATGGCCGTCTGGCGAAACGTGGTGTACTGGCAGTAATGCCAAGCCCGAGCGAGTTCCCTTACACTGTTCGTGTGGTTTCTGAAATCACCGAGTCTAACGGTTCTTCCTCAATGGCTTCTGTTTGTGGTGCTTCTTTGGCCCTGATGGATGCAGGTGTGCCAATTAAAGCCGCTGTTGCGGGTATCGCGATGGGTCTGGTTAAAGAAGGCGAAAACTTTGTTGTTCTGTCTGATATTCTGGGTGACGAAGATCACTTGGGCGACATGGACTTTAAAGTGGCCGGTAGCCGTGACGGTATTACTGCACTGCAAATGGACATTAAAATTGAAGGTATCACCCGCGAAATCATGCAGGTGGCTCTGAACCAGGCCAAGGGTGCGCGTCTGCACATTCTGGGTGTTATGGAACAGGCTATCAGCACACCTCGTGGTGATATCTCTGAGTTTGCTCCACGTATCTACACCATGAAAATCAATCCTGAGAAAATCAAGGATGTGATCGGTAAAGGTGGTTCTGTGATTCGTGCGCTGACTGATGAAACTGGCACCACCATTGAAATCGAAGATGATGGCACCATTAAGATTGCAGCAACCGACGGCGATAAAGCGAAACACGCTATCCGCCGTATCGAAGAAATCACTGCTGAAATCGAAGTGGGCCGTATCTATGCGGGTAAAGTAACTCGTATCGTTGATTTCGGTGCATTTGTGGCAATCGGCGGCGGTAAAGAAGGTTTAGTTCATATTTCTCAAATCGCTGACAAGCGTGTAGAGAAAGTGACTGACTATCTGCAAATGGGCCAAGAAGTGCCAGTTAAAGTAATGGAAGTTGATCGCCAGGGCCGTATCCGCCTGAGCATCAAAGAAGCCACTACTCCTGACGCAGAAGCTCCGGCACCAGAAGCAGCAGAGTAATAAAGTATTCCATAGCTCCTTACCTCTGGTGAGGGGCTGTGTTATCTCGAGGGCAGGATGCTCTTGTGTTAAACAAATGGATGAAAGGATATTTATCCAATGTTTGTCTTCGGGAGTAGGAAATGAAGCCTTTCTTGCGCTGGTGTTACGTTGCGACAGCACTCATGCTGGCAGGATGCAGCAACCATGATTGGCGTAAAGACGAGGTGTTGGCTATCCCGTTGCAACCTACGTTGCAGCAGGAAGTGATTCTGGCTCGCATGGAACAAATCCTTGCAAGTCGGGCACTTACGGATGATGAGCGCGCGCAGCTTTTATATGAGCGCGGAGTGCTGTATGATAGCCTCGGGCTACGGGCACTAGCGCGAAATGATTTTTCGCAAGCGTTAGCTATTCGTCCTGATATGCCAGAAGTTTTTAACTATCTGGGCATTTATTTAACGCAGGCAGGCAATTTTGATGCTGCCTATGAAGCGTTTGATTCTGTACTAGAGCTTGATCCAACTTACAATTACGCGCGTTTAAACCGGGGTATCGCTCTGTATTATGGCGGTCGACTCCCGTTGGCGCAGGATGATCTGCAGGCGTTTTATCAAGACGATCCAAATGATCCCTTCCGTTCGTTATGGCTGTATCTGGTGGAAAGAGAAATCGATCCCAAGGCGGCTGCAGTAGCGTTACAACAGCGCTATGAAAAATCGGACAGAGGGCAATGGGGATGGAATATTGTCGAATTCTACTTGGGCACGATCAGCGAAAAAACGCTGATGGAAAGGCTCAAGTCAGATGCAATGGATAACACTTCGCTCGCTGAGCATCTCAGTGAAACTGACTTCTATTTAGGTAAACATTACCTAAGTCTGGGGGACAAGGACACCGCTTCGGCGCTGTTCAAACTGACGGTAGCTAACAACGTTCATAATTTTGTTGAGCACCGCTATGCATTGTTGGAATTGGCGCTTTTGGGCCAAGAACAAGACGACCTATCGGAATCGGACCAGCAATAGCTGACGAACAACTATTAGCCTGACTATCTTGGTTTTTACCAATGTTAATCACCCTAACAGGTGATGGCCTTTTTGTTCGTTTTATAATCTAATTTGAGCCGGTTCACACTTTTCAATGAAAATGACTGAAAATTTTCTCGACGAGTTATGTAGACTGGCTGCCATTATTAATGAGGCACGTGTACATGACTACTGAGCTTGAAACCTCTTTTGCTGATCTGGGGCTATCTGCTCCTATTCTTTCCGCTCTGACTGATCTTGGTTATGAAAAACCATCTCCTATCCAGTTGGAATGTATCCCACACCTGTTAAACGGCCGTGATGTTCTCGGCATGGCGCAAACAGGCAGTGGTAAAACAGCCGCGTTTGGTTTGCCGCTGTTACACAATATTAAAGCTGAGCTGAAAGCTCCACAGGTTCTGGTGCTGGCACCAACCCGTGAGTTGGCTATTCAGGTCGCACAGGCATTGTCTGATTTCTCTAAACACATTAATGGCGTCAACGTTGTAGCCCTTTACGGCGGCCAGCGTTATGACGTTCAATTACGCGCTTTGCGCCAGGGGCCACAAATTGTTGTTGGTACCCCAGGTCGTCTGTTAGACCACCTGAAACGCGGTACTCTTAACCTGTCCAACCTGAGCGGTTTAGTGTTGGATGAAGCAGATGAAATGCTGCGTATGGGCTTTATCGAAGACGTCGAAAACATTCTGGCGCAGATGCCGGCTGAGCATCAGACCGCACTGTTCTCTGCGACTATGCCAGATGCGATCCGTCGTATTACCCGTAAATTTATGAAAGATCCACAGGAAGTCCGCATCCAGTCTAGCGTGACTACCCGCCCTGACATCAGCCAGAGCTTCTGGAGAGTGGGTGGCGGCTATCGCAAAAACGAAGCACTGGTACGTTTCCTGGAATCTGAAGATTTCGATGCAGCTATTATCTTCGTGCGTACCAAAAATGGCACACTGGAAGTGGCTGAAGCCTTGGAAAGTAGCGGTTATAACTGCGCTGCCTTGAACGGTGACATGAACCAGTCTTTACGTGAGCAGACACTGAACCGCCTGAAAGATGGCCGTCTGGATATTCTGATTGCAACTGACGTTGCGGCACGTGGTTTGGATGTTGACCGTATCAGCCTGGTCGTAAACTATGATATCCCTATGGATTCAGAGTCTTACGTTCACCGTATCGGCCGTACTGGTCGCGCCGGTCGTGCTGGTCGTGCGTTGCTGTTCGTTGAGAACCGTGAACGCCGTCTGTTGCAAAACATTGAACGCACCATGAAACTGACTATCCCAGAAGTTCAGTTGCCAAACCCCGAATTGTTGGGTGAACGTCGTTTAGCTCAGTTTGCTGCTAAAGTTGGCCAACAGCTGGAAAGCAGTGATTTGGACCTGTACCGTGCATTGCTGGCTAAGCTGCAACCAGAAGAAGAGTTTGATCTCGAAACCCTGGCTGCTGCACTGCTGAAAATGGCACAGGGCGAACGTCCTCTGATTCTGCCACCAGAAGCTCCGCGTCGTCCGCAGCGTGAATTCAATTCCCGTGATGACCGTGGTAGCGATCGTGGCCGTGATCGTGGTGACAGTCGTCGTGAGCCTCGTCCTGACAGCCGCGCTGACAGCCGTGATGGTGGTGAGCGTCCAGCACGTCGCGAACGTCGTGATGTTGGTGAGATGGAACTGTACCGCATTGAAGTGGGCCGTGATGATGGTGTTGAAGTCCGTCATATCGTTGGCGCGATTGCTAACGAAGGCGACATCAGCAGCCGTTACATTGGTAATATCAAGCTGTTTGCTTCGCATTCAACTATCGAGTTGCCAAAAGGCATGCCGGGCGAAATGTTATCTCACTTCACCCGTACCCGTATCCTGAACAAGCCGCTGAACATGCAGTTGTTGGGTGATGCGCAGCCACATGAACGCCGTGAGCGTCCTGCTGGTGGTGCTGGTGCCGGTGGTGAGCGTCGTGGTGGTGGTGGCCGTTCATTCGGTGGCGAACGTCGTGATGGCGCAGCAGGTGCTCCTCCTCGTCGTTCATTCGGTAGTGACCGTGCTCCAGCCGGTGGTGGCGAACAACGTCGTGGCAACCGTGATGGTCAGCGCTCAGCAGCTCCGCGTCGTGAAGATGCACCAGCGCCTGCACCAGCAGCAGCGGCACCTACTCGCCGTCGTTTTGGTGACGCATAAGTCTTAATCATTTCTGATGATTAAAAATAAAAACCAGCCCTCGGGCTGGTTTTTTTATGTCTATAATTTTGCTTCAGTTGGCGAGTTATAGGTGCTCAACAGCTTGTAACTCTGGCTGTAATCCGGCAACTATTTCAAATGAATATAGTCGTGCCTGATGGTCGAAAATCTGGCCATTCACCATCAATTCGTCAGCCTGGGTCTCCCGCAGTAATGACTGAAGCCCATGCCGCACTTTACTTTTATCACCAATAATAGATAGGCGTAGCGCCTGATCGACACCAAATTGTTCGGCGGGTGAGCAGATCTTATCCATGTTTTCTACTGGTGGCGGTAGTTGACCCGGCGTGCCGCGGCGCAAATTGACAAATTGCTGCTGCATGGAGGTAAACAGGAAATGGGCATCGCGCTCGCTATCTGCGGCCACCACGTTCACACAAACGATAGCATAGGGTTTTGGCCATTGAATGGACGGCTTGAAGTTTTCCCGATAGAGCTTGAGCGCCTGGAATAACATATCTGGTGCGAAATGTGAGGCGAAGGCGAACGGCAGGCCCATGGCCGCAGCCAATTGAGCGCTATACAGGCTGGAACCCAGTAGCCACAATGGAACGTGCAAACCCTGCCCAGGCACGGCTTGTACCGCTTGCCCCGGTTGTACTTCAGCAAAGTAGTTTTGCAGTTCGCCAACATCGGCGGGGAAGTTATCCACTTCACCGGACAGATGGCGGCGTAATGCCATCATGGTGCGTTGGTCACTGCCGGGCGCACGGCCAAGGCCGAGATCGATACGGTCTGGGTAGAGAGAGGCGAGGGTACCAAACTGTTCTGCAATCACCAGTGGTGAGTGGTTAGGTAGCATGACGCCGCCGGAGCCGACACGGATGCTCTTGGTACCTCCGGCAATATAGCCAATCAGTACTGAGGTCGCCGCGCTGGCAATACCTGTCATGTTATGATGCTCAGCGAGCCAATAGCGGTGATATCCCCACTTTTCAGCATGTTGAGCCAGATCCAGCGAAGCATGAAAAGCCTCTCGTGGTGTTTTGCCTTGCGCTATCGGCGATAAATCAAGCACTGAAAGCGGAACTGTCTTTTTGTCAGTCATAGAATCGTCCATCTTAACCTTATGTCGAGTCGCTTGAAGGGCGAACGCACTAATTTATTAAACCAAACAGGGGAGCTAGCCGCATTAATACGCACATAAGAAGCCACATACAGTGCGCGACTATCACCTATAAAAGCATAATCTAAATCGTGGTTTGGCAAGGGGGAATAAATGCGGCGGCAAAAGGATGATTGAAGCGATGAAAAAGAGAACGCTATGGCCCCTACGATTCGTTGTGGTAGCTATATCGAGTGACTGGGTAAGCATGCCTGCGCATGGAGTGATACGGGCGTAGTGCTACGCCCGATGGGTTCTTATGACACCAATTCCAGCCCGGCGAGACGCCGCCAGTAGCCGTTACAGTCGGCTTTATCGGTCAAGATGAGTGGGCTCAATCCCTGCTCATTAGCCCGGAACTGCTCGATAACTGTCAGCGTATCCAGACCTTGCGGAGAGAGTCGCACGATATCCACTAATCCTTGCATGGAAATCAGTTCATTACCGAGGTTATAGCAGTAGCCACTTTGGGTTTGAATACCGTTTAGGATGAATACCTGTTGGTCTTCTTGTGATAATACCGGCCGCCCTTGTGGGTAGTTGATGCAGCAGGTTTCACACTCATCTTTGGCTCGGTCTTCTGAGCGCGCGGTGAAGCAACGGGCAGAATAAGCCAGCGGCAGGTGGCCGTAGCTCAATACTTCTACCTCAAACTGATTGCGGAACCCCAACTCTTCGCACTGTTGCAGCACATTAACCAGCCAGTCACGTGATAGCTCAACCGGCATACACCAACGCATCATGCCCTGACGGTGTAAAATTCGCAGAGTATAAGCGTTGTAGCAATTCAGGGCATGGCCGGCAACAAAGGGTAAGCCACGTTCAGCGGCCATATTCACCGCCCCCAGGTCATTGGCTTCCAGCAAAAACTCACCGTTTTCCACATAACGCTTTAATTCATTCAACTCTGACGGTGCTTGCAGCAGCGCCAGTGTGGAAATCACCACCTGTTTGCCACTGGCAGCCACTTCTTTAGCAAGTGCCAACCAGTCACCCACCTTCATTTCACGGCGTTTGGTACAGACATTCTCACCGAGATAAATAATGTCGGCGCTGCTGTTGGCCGCAGTCTGGTAAAAGGTTTCGATATCAGTTTTTGGCCAGTAATAGAGTACTGCGCCTAAGGCGTACTTCATGTTTCCTCCGGCTACTGCCACTTACGATGATAAGCACCCAATGTAGTTTGAGTACCTTCGGACATTGCGCCCAGTTGTTCCATCCATTCCGCTTTGGCGACAAACTGCGAAGGGTTGGCCTGATAGCGGTCAATCGCCTGTCGCCAGACCTTGGCAACCTGGCTGACATAAGCTGGACTGCGTTGGCGGCCTTCAATTTTCACTGACGCAATGTTGGCAGCAAACAGCTCCGGTAATAACTCAAGCGTATTCAAGCTGGTTGGCTCTTCCAATGCATGATAGCGCTGACCGTCTACCCGATAACGGCCTTTGCACAGGGTGGGATATCCAGCATTCTCATTATCTTCATAACGGTCGATCAGCACTTCATTAAGGCGAGACTCCATCCCCTGTGGGGTTTGCTGCCAGCGAACAAAGCGCGCTGGAGAGCAGGCTCCGACCGTATTGGGTGATTCACCGGTCAAATAGGAAGAAAGGTAGCAACGCCCTTCAGCCATAATGCATAAGCTGCCAAAGGCAAATACCTCCAGTGGCACCGGGCTGGTACGCGACAGTTGTTTCACCTGATGCATTGACAGTACGCGTGGTAAAACCACTCGCGCCACATCGAAATGACGTTGATAAAAGCGGATAGCTTCATCATTGGTGGCCGACGCCTGTACCGATACATGGCGCTCAACCTCTGGGTAACGTTCGGCGGCATATTCCAGCATGGCCAAATCAGCCAGGATCAGGGCATCCGCCCCAAGCTGTGCCGCCATATCCACCGCCCGCTGCCACCGGGAATAACCGTCAGGGTGGGCGAAGGTGTTAATGGCGATATGCAGTTTACGTTTGCGGCTATGAACGTAATTGACCGCTTCCTGCAACTTTTTATCGGTGAAATTGAGGCCAGCAAAATGGCGGGCGTTGGTATCATCTTTCAAGCCAATATAAACCGCGTCGGCACCATTATCGATGGCGGCCTTTAATGCGGGTAAGTTGCCGGCAGGACAAAGCAGCTCCATAGAGTTTTCCTGAATGAGTCAACGGCTCGCCTTGCTGAGGTTACCGCTGGCAATTATTGTTCCCCATCCGAAGATGATATTCGTGGCGATGAAAATTTTATCGAGTGGCGATTCTAGTTAACCTGCTCCCCCCGGACCTTGATTTAAGGCAGTTTCTTTGGCATTGGTGTCATTCTTCTGATATTTAGCAATACTTTCAGCGATAACTTGGTGCAAAATTTATCGATATAACGCGCTTTCCGGTTTTGCTAATGTGGCAAAATAGAACTTTATTTTATGCAGATTGATACCCAAAGTAATTGGAATTGCAGGTAGCCAACACCCCTGCGGCTTCAAGTACAAAGGGGATATCACCAAAAAGGAGTCTGCCTGTGTTGGGAGAACTACGAGCACGTCTGGTGCGTCAAGGGCCGGCGCTACTGCGGGGTCCGTTAAAATTGACCCCCTTTGCCTTAAAACGTCAGGTAATAGAGCAAGTGCTGGGGTGGCAACTTCGTCAGGCTCTGCTGGACGGAGAACTGGAATTTTTGGAATCCCGCTGGTTAAAAATTGAAGTGCGAGACCTCGCATTGCAATGGTTTATGACAGTAGAACACGGTAGGCTGGTCGTAAGCCAACAGGCTGAAGCTGATGTGAGCTTTAGCGGTGATGCCAACGATCTGATTTTGATCGCTGCCCGTAAAGAAGATCCGGATACGCTGTTTTTCCAGCGCCGGTTACGAATTGAAGGGGATACCGAATTGGGCCTGTATGTCAAAAATCTAATGGATGCCATTGAGTTGGAGTCCATGCCAACACTACTGCGTGTTGGCATGCAACAACTGGCTGAATTTATCGAGGCAGGTCAGCAAGAGGGTGCGGTGAGTGCTTCCCGTACATTAGCATCGTGCTGATCCGGGTTGAAATTCCGGTGGATGCGCCGGGGATAGACGCCCTGTTGCGTCAAGTCTTCAAGCAAGATGCAGAGGCCGAGCTGGTACAGCAACTGCGTGAAGATGGCTTATTGACGTTGGGTATCGTGGCAACTGACGATGAAGGCGGTGTGGTTGGCTATGCAGCATTCAGCCCGGTTGAGGTGGGAGGTGAAGACCGTCAATGGGTCGCACTGGCACCACTGGCCGTGGCGGAGGGGTTGCGCCGCCAGGGTTTGGCTGAAAAACTGGTCTACGAAGGGCTAGACTCTCTGAATGAGTTTGGCTATGCCGCTGTCGTGGTGCTAGGCTCCCCAGCCTATTATCAGCGTTTCGGTTTTGTACCAGCGGCTCGTCATCAATTGACCTGCCGTTGGCCCGGTACTGAAGAGGCTTTTCAGGTTTATGCGTTGGCGGAAGATGCACTGGCGGGTGCTGATGGTGAAGTGGTGTTCTCTGCCCCGTTTAATCGCTTTTAACGCCAGGTAACGATAGCAACGAAGAAGGCTGGCTAATTACCAGCTTTTCTTTTTGCTGCTTATTGAGTTGCTTCACCCGATATTCTAACTTCAATGCTGTCGATCTATCCCCTGCCTCACACTGAAATACCAATGTTAACTCACCTTTTCCTCGCAGCGCTTTCGCGCCTTTCCCTACCTGATGTTGGGCCAATCGCCGTGTTACATCTGTGGTGATACCGGTATAGAGCATGCCAGTGGGGGTGCGCAGTAGATAGAGATACCATAGGCTGTCCGACATAATTTTATTCCAGTCCGGGGGTAGCGGTGCGGAACATTATTACCGGAATCGGCTGCGGTATCCTGATTTTTTTATCTACTGGCACCTGATTGGTTAAATATACGGGGGAAGTGACCTTCCACCCGCAGGGTTATGGTTAGTTATTTGGTTTTTGCTGCAAACTCAAAGCGTGGTGAAACCAAACCGTACAGTGTCCAACCAAGGAAGGTAACAATCGCACCCCATGTCATGGCTTCTTGCCCTGAGCTGTAAAGCGCATAGAAGCTATACATCGCACCAATGAAGGCAATGATATTGGCTTTACGTGCTTTGGCTGGTGGCACATTGGCGGTTTTCTGGATAATGACCAGCGCCGCCATCGACAGAATATAAGGGATGATATTGGTGACTACCGCCAGATTGACCAGCACGTTGAACTGTTTGTTCAGTGACGGGCTAATGGTCATCAGGGACAGCACACTCTGGATGACAACAATGGTCAGCATCCCTTTGATGGGGGCATCGGCTTTACTGACTTTTGAGAAAATTTTCGGGAAGAAGCCTTCATCAGCAGAGGATTTGAATACCTGAGCGATGGTGAACTGCCAACCCAGTAATGAACCCACGCAGGACATGATCATCAATGCCATGATGATTTTACCGACCGCAGGGGTGAACATATAAGCGAACGCCAGGCCAAACGGCGCTGTAGAGTTAGCCAAATCCATATTTGGTACGATACCGGCAATCACGTTGGTTGAGATGATATAGATAACAGCTGCACCTAAAGTCCCACCGAGTACGGCGATCGGAACGTTACGTTCAGGGTTTTCGACAGCATCAGTATTGGCACAAGCAGATTCCAGACCAAGGAAGGCCCACAGCGTCATTGAGATTGAAGAGCCGATGGCTTCAAAAGTGGGAACTGCATGTGGGTTCCAGGCTGCCATATAGGCTGAACCACTAAACCAGAACCAACCAACGATTGAGATACCGACCACTGGGATAATAACCCCCCAGATAGTAACACTACTGATCTGCCCGGTAATGCGCGCGCCACCGAAGTTAGCAACTGTTGCCAGCCACAGCACGCCAATGGTTGCAATACAAATACCCAGTGGTGTTAGTGTCGCTCCCAACAATTCAGTGCCGTAACCTACCGCAGAGATTGCAATGGCGATATTGGCAATCAACAGTGAAGCACCATAGGTGTAGTTCGCCATAAAGTTGCCAGATTTGCCGAACGCATATTCAGCATAGCCGCCCATACCACCGGATTTACGGCTGAACATCCCACATTGGGCGAAGGCATAGGCCAGTGCCATTGAACCTACTGCGGTGACTAACCATGAGACGATAGAGATTGTCCCGACTTCGGCGAGTTTGGTTGGCAGCATAATTATTCCTGACCCCATCATATTGACGGCGGTTAGAATTGTTAGCTGTACTACTCCCATCTTATTATTTGTTTTACTCATTTTTATTATCTCTTTTTTAATTTCAGAGACTGCAGGAATAATTTATTCCCGCAGGTTTGAGTTATTGGTGTCGTCAAATCCCTTTTTATTTGAAATTACAGCCTTGTTGGCGATTATCATTACTCGGTCCATCCTACTTGGGCCACGCAAATAGAGTTGTCACCCGAATCACTTAATGTTAACCAGTGATTCGGGGTTATTTCGTTTGCCGCCAGGCTGTAACGCCAACTAAATTGGGTATAAATTTATTATTGTTAACTTATTGCTTCATCATATAACCGTATGCACGGTTCCAACCATCTTCGTCGACTTGTAAATAAACGCCTTGTAACTCAGGCGCAAACCCTGGTAGTAAATTAATACTTTCTTCTAATGCCAGGAAATAACGCTGTGCAGCACCCCCCCAAACTTCACCAGGGACTACACACAATACTCCCGGTGGGTAAGGAAGCGCACCTTCAGCAGCAATTCGACCTTCGGCTTTACACAATGGTACTAATTCGGCATGACCACGGACGAATTCAATATTGGCATCCTGTGGATTCATCATAACTTTAGGGAAATACTGTTTGCGGAACATCTCTTTCTGTAGCTGTTTAACATCATAGCTGACATAAAGGTCATGCATTTCCTGACATAATTTGCCAATAGTATAACCTTTGTAACGTGTTTCATTATTACGATACACAGTAGGTAATACATCGCTTAACATTGCATCTTCTTCGATGAAACGTTCAAAACGGGCAATTTGTGCGACCAGGTGCTGCATTTTCGCCAAGTCTTCTGCTGGCGTTAATAAGAATAGGATCGAGTTGAGGTCACATTTTTCTGGCACGATACCATTTTCGCGCAGGAAGTTAGCCAGAATGGTTGCTGGGATCCCTGATGCTGTATATTCACCAGTATTAGTATCAATACCCGGAGTGGTTAATAATAGTTTGCATGGGTCAACAAAATATTGTGACTCTTCATAACCTTCAAATGCATGCCATTTTTCGCCAGGAATAAAGTTAAAGAAGCGTAAGTCTTGTGCCATGGCATCGGTGTCATATTGCTGCCACAGTTTGCCATCAACTTCTACCGGTACAAAAGGCTTAATCATATTACAGGTATTCAAGATCATTTTACGTGCTTCAATACCGGTCTTAACACAATCAAGCCACATGCGTTGACCACTTTTGCCTTCATGCATTTTTGCGTTAACATCTAAAGCAGCAAACAATGGATAGAATGGGCTGGTGGAGGCGTGTAGCATAAAGGCGTTATTAAAGCGTTTATGATTGCAGTAACGATCCTGACCTTTAATATGTTTATCTTTTTTATGGATCTGCGACGTTTGTGAGAAACCGGCTTGTTGTTTATGTACTGATTGAGTAACGATAATGCCCGGATCATTTTCATTCAGTTCAAGTAATAATGGTGAACAATCTTTCATCATTGGAATGAATTGTTCGTAACCTACCCAAGCAGAATCGAACAGAATATAGTCGCAAAGGTGGCCAATTTTATCCACAACCTGGCGAGCGTTATAGATGGTGCCGTCATAAGTACCCAGTTGGATGATAGCCAGACGGAATGGGCGCGCTTCGTTAGCACGATCAGGTGCTACGCTACGGATTTGTTCACGCAGGTATTTTTCTTCAAAACAGTGGGCATCAATACCACCAATAAAGCCAAATGGGTTACGGGCAGTTTCCAGATATACCGGTGTTGCACCGGCCTGAATCAGCGCACCATGATGGTTGGATTTATGGTTATTACGGTCAAACAGCACCAGGTCACCACGTGCTAACAGCGCATTGGTAGCGACTTTATTAGAAGCAGAAGTGCCGTTCAGTACGAAATAAGTTTTATCGGCGTTAAATACTTTTGCTGCATGTTTTTGAGCATCACAAGGTGCGCCTTCATGAATAAGCAAATCACCTAATTTTACGTCGGCATTACACATATCAGAGCGGAAAATAGTTTCGCCGTAGAAGTCAAAAAATTGGCGGCCCGCTGGGTGTTTACGGAAGAATTGACCACCCTGATGACCAGGGCAAGCAAAGGTAGAATTACCCATCTCCACGTATTTCTTTAGTGTACTAAAGAACGGTGGCAGCAGCTCTTTTTCATATTTTTCTGCGGCTGATTCCAGTTGTTTACCATAAAAATCAGTATTGTCGCCACACAGTTCAAATACCCCATTTAAAGAGGGTAATACATCGGTATTCAACTCTTCTTCACAGCAGACAGCGGCAAAAATTGGAATTTCTAAACCCAACTCATGAATGCTATCAATTACACCATTATTAATGTCCTGAACTGAAAGCACCACGGCTGCAATATCAGTAAAATCGGTATGTAAAACATCTACGACTTCGCGCTGTGATTCAAAGCAAGGTATTGCCGATAAACTTGCCGCGATATTTAATTTTTTCATCATAAATTCTCTTTTATTTTAAGAGGCTATTTTACTTGTCACTTTGAGGTTGAGCAGTGCTCGAAATCCTCACGTAGCCATGATTTATAAGGTCATGGTGTACGCTCCGGTTTCTGTGCGCTGGTCGTACTAAAATTGCCTGTGACAATTACGCCTACATTATTTGTTGGTTTATTTAAGTTAATTGCCATTAAATTTTTTGTATAGCAGTCCGTATCAATGAAATAACATTCATTAATAGTCTTGGCTGCTTTCTGCGTAACACCGTGACTGAATTTCAGACGCAGTGATCCTCTGGTCATTTAGCATTAATGACAAAGGTGACAGTAAATTTTACAGGATAGCTATGTTTCTGCTGAAAGATGAATAACACAAGCTGAGTATCGATTGGTTAATAAAAACCCACAATCAGATAGACGTATAAATATAATCGAGTGTTAGTCTCTTCGGAGAAAGCAGACAATAGTTAACTCAACGTAAAGGTCGTAAACACTTTTCGCATTTGTTAAATATTGTGCATAGACAATGACTATCCAATAAAAGTGGATGTCATCGCAGGGAGGATGTTATCTATAGTGATAATAAGAAAAGTTAAAATAACTACGATGTGCCGGCATCATTAAATGCGTTGTTCGCCTTATATGCGCCATTTTTTTGTTGTTATTTTCCATTTACGTAAGGTCTCTATTTTTTAATCAAGGTTTACGAGCAATGAACTGATGGTGGCTATTTTAGTCATAACACTTATTCATTCTGTGACTCAAGTCATGTTTTCTACCGATTTTAAAAGGTGACATGACTAAAAAATGAATAATTTATCGATTTTATTCATTTTAAACGTTGTTTATTCAAAACTGTACTGTATGTTATGCAAAACAGTAAGGTTATATTTAACACGACGGATACATTGGCAGGCTTATTATTATCCAATATTAGTAATGAGAGCGGGTTCTTAATAGTTTTTGTATTTTATTTGTTAATCCATAATTATTTGTTACATCCAAATTTATACGTAAATTTTGCATATAAATTCATATGTGCCTTATGCGGTAAATGTTAGCTAAATCACGTTATTAGGTTGTTTCTCGGCTAAGACCCTATTATCAGGAAGGATATGCTGGCAATGATCCCCTGCTCAGAGATAAGTATGGGGAAGGAGGGGCAATGGCTTTTCAGTGTGAGTAAGCTCAACTGAATAGCCGCAGAGCTGCTTGTTGCGGGGGACTTGATGTACAATCAGGACTATTTCTAAGCCAGAGGGTGTTGTGAATTATGAGTGACGTGAATAACCCTGAGGATCTGCTTGGTATTAACCGCTTTCTGCGCCAGCAACATGTACTGACGCTGTGTGCGGGCAGTGGTATCGATATGTGGTGTGCCAACTGTTTTTACGTATTTGACGAAACACAGATGGCACTTTTTATCATGACAGAAAAGCACACCCGACATGGTGAACTGATGCAGATAAACCCACAGGTTGTCGGCACCATAGCCACCCAGCCGCGTACAGTAGCCTTGATTAAAGGTATTCAATACCGCGCAGAGATAAGCGAATTAACGGGAGATGCGGAACACCGCGCCCGCCAGCGCTACTGCCGCCGTTTTCCGGTGGCTAAAGTGGTATCCGCCCCACTCTGGCAGCTCAATCTGCTGGAAATCAAGATGACCAATAATACCCTTGGTTTTGGCAAAAAACTGTATTGGCAGCAAGACTCTTCACTATAAATTCCCTGTTTTAATGATAACTGCTATTTTTCGATGCTATGTCATATATCCGTCATACTTCAAGCTGCATGTGTGTTGGCTGCCTTTGTTCACCCCAGTCACTTACTTATGTAAGCTCTTGAGGACTCGCTCAGTTGCCGCCTTCATGCAACTCGAATTATATAGGGTATAGTGTTTCTGGTATGTATTATTCATAACGATTGATTTCAATAATTGTTTCTGCACTTTTTCGCGGCATTAGCATCAATACCAGAAGGCAGGAGGTCAGATGGCGAAGGTATTATTACTGGGCGCAAGTGGCCTGGTGGGGGGCGAATTACTGCGCCTGTTACGTTTGGATGCCAGAGTGACATCCATCATTGCACCTAGCCGTAATCCCTTGCCAGCCATGAATAAACTGGTTAATCCACAGGGTGAAAATATCGGTGAGTTGCTGAAAACCTTGGATCAACCGGTGGATTTGGTCTTTTGCTGTTTGGGGACCACTCGTAAGCAAGCTGGCAGCCAGGCGGCATTTCGTTTGGTGGATTATCGGTTGGTATTGGCCGCTGGTGAAACCGGCTTGCGGCTGGGCGCACGGCATTTTCTATTGGTAAGCGCGATGGGGGCTAATGCCAACTCATGGGTGTTTTATAACCGCACCAAAGGTGAGGCCGAGCGTGACTTACAGGCTCAGGGCTGGCCACAACTTACTTTTGCCCGGCCCTCAATGCTGGCGGGTCAGCGCGACAAGCCCCGCTTGATGGAGAGCCTAAGTGCACCTCTGTTTGCCTTATTGCCGGATAAGTGGCGCTTGATTAAAGGCAAAGATGTGGCTCAGGCGATGCTGGATCAGGCTTTTGCGCCGCCGAAAGAGGGTGTGACAATCTTAACCTCCGCTCAGATGCAGCAGCGTTGATCATAATAGGGTAATCGTCTGATTATCATGGGCGATTGCCACCCCTGCCGGTAATGGGTGGTCAAGCAACCATCGATCAAGTTGGTGGCTGGCGTGGGTCAGCAACGTCTGTTGTGGCATTAGCAAATCCTTAATGGCTAACGCGATGGTTACATCATTATGATTGCGTGGCGGCGGTGTCTGCGGCGGATGGCTGCAATCCAGCACCAGCAGATCGATATTTTTGCTGGTCAGAAATAGCGCACTATCAGCGGGTAGCCCGACGGTATCGGTTAAATAGGCGATGGTCCGGCTGGGGCTTTGCAATAAATAGCCGAAGGTTATTTTGGAATGGGTTAGCGGCACCGGTGTGACCCGTAAGTCACCAAAATGGATGGTCTGGAATGCGGCCATCGGCGGCTGAAAATGCAGAATTCCAGGATGTTTGAACAGATCGTCACAGCCGTCTGGATCCGGCGGTCCGTAGATCGGGATCGAATTTCCGCATCCCCAACGTAACGGAAATAACCCCTGAACATGATCCATGTGGTAATGTGTAAGCAAAAAACGCTGAATTTCCCCCGCAGTAAACTGCTGATCCAGTGTCGGTAATCCGGCATCAATCAAGGTGGTTTCCCCTTGATATCGCAACATGGCACTGCAAGGTTTGCGGCCCAATGCGGGCTGCACTCTGGCTTTAGCACAAATCACGCAGTCACAACCAAATACCGGCACCTGCTGGGCGCATCCGGTGCCTAACAGTGTCAGTTCCATTTTTTATCCCCCATTTCTTTACCAGCTAGGGGAGCTACCAGTAATTGTTGTAACTGCCCCAGTGTGTGGTGCAACTCACCGTCATTAGACAGTTGTAAACAGTTAACCGGTAGCTGTTGCTGATAGTGCTGCGCCCGTTGTAATCGTGCATTGATCTGTTCACTGTTCTCTCGGCCACGTTGTTGCAATCGTTGCGCCAAAATAGCCGGAGAAACCGTCAGACAGAGCGGCAAAAGTTGGTCGGGATAGCGCCGTTGTGCCTCTGGCAGATAAGCTCTGGAGCCATTAACCACCACATCCAGCCCGTGTTGTAGCCAGATATCAATCTCAATACCTATCCCATAGCGATACTGATGTGCTTGCCAGTACAACGCGAATAATCCTTGGGCCGCCCGCAGTAAAAACTCCTGTTCACTCAGCGCAACATGGTTTTCCGCCCCGGCATTGGCCTGGCGGGTGATATAACGATGTGCCACGATAATATTTGCCGGATTGGCTGCCCGCAGAGCCGACAGTAGGCAATCTTTTCCGGCCCCCGATGCCCCCATCAGATAGATTAAGCGCCCCATCAGAACACCTGTATTCCCTGACGCCAGACGTTTTGCACGTACACATGTTTACTTTGCGCACTGTCATGAGCGCGTGCCAGTATCAAATCAGCTCGTTTACCTTCGGCAATAACACCGCGATCCTTTAGTCCCAAGGCGTTGGCAGGATTACGTGTTACCAAATTAACCGCTTGCGGTAAGGTGAAGCTATTGGTTGCATCGTGTGCGATACGAAAGGCCGCATCCAGCAAGCTGGCCGGGTAATAGTCAGACGATAAGATATCCAGTACTCCAATAGCGGCCAGTTGGTGTGCTGCAACATTGCCTGAATGGGAGCCGCCACGGACGATATTTGGCGCGCCCATCAATACTTGTAAACCATGCTGATGTGACGCTCTGGCTGCCACCTCTGTGGTTGGAAATTCAGCAATCACACTGCCCAGTGCTTGTGATTGTGCCACATGTTCCGCCGTGGCATCATCGTGGCTGGCGAGGGCAATGCCCCGCTGAGAGCAGTGATCGGCGATCGCTGTTCGATTCGGCGCGGACCAGCGCGCTGACAGTGTGATTTGCTCTTCCTCAAACTCTGCCATTTGTTGATCATTAAGATGGTATTTGCCCTGATAATACTCACGATATTTTGCCCGGGAGGCGAATTGACGCTGGCCTGGTGAGTGATCCATCAGCGATACCAATGACAGTTCAGGCTGCATCATCAGTTCTTCAAACAGCGGCAGAGTACTTTCATGAGGTAATTCACAACGTAAATGAATCCGGTGTTCTGCCCGGTTCAGTCCCGCCCGCTGACTATCCACCACTGCATTAATCATTTTTTGCAGATTATCCAGACGATGCCCGCCATCGCGTACATCGCCAATCGCCACTGCGTCCAACACGGTGGTGATCCCACTGGCAACCATCAGCGCATCATGGCTGCTCATCGCCGAATGAGCTGGCCAATCAACGTTGGGGCGTGGGGTAAAAAACTTGTCCAGATTATCGGTATGCAGCTCGATCAATCCCGGCAACAGCCAGCCATTTTGTCCATCTATGGCGGCAGAGAGTTGGGTTGGGCGATCACTGTAATTGTGGATAACCCCGTTTTTGATTTCGAGTGATCCGTTGACCACCTGATCTTCAAGAATAAGGTTGATGTTATTGAGGATCATGCGGGTATCTCCGGACTGGCATCGGCGGGAAAGGGCGTCATGACCAGTAAGCGATCACTGACATGGTTACGTACGGCCTCATCGTGGAAAATTCCAATGATGGCGGCCCCTCGCTGTTTAGCTTCATCAATCAGGCTAACAACTGCCGCGCTATTGGTGCTGTCGAGCGAGGCCGTTGGCTCATCAAGCAGCAATATGGGGTAATCTTTGATAAAACCACGGGCGATATTGACCCGCTGCTGCTCGCCGCCGGAAAAGGTCGAGGGGGCCAGATCCCATAACCGTGGTGGAACATTGAGGCGAGTCAGGAGATCCTGCGCGCGTTGTTGGCATATATGGCGTTCAACGCCAAGCTCCAGTAGCGGTTGCATCACCACATTTAATGCACTGATCCGTGGGATCACCCGCAAGAATTGGCTGACCCAACCCACGGTATGACGGCGTACCGCCATAATTTGTCGCGCTGGGGCTGCCACAATGTCGAGCCATTCCCCCTGATGCTTGACCCAGATATGACCGCTGTCTGGCAGATAGTTGGCATATAAAGAGCGTAGCAGAGTAGATTTACCGCTGCCGGAATGGCCGTGTAATACCACACATTCACCGCTACTCACTTCCAGTGAGGTTTGATGCAATACCGGCAAGCGAATACCATGCTGGTGGTGTAGTACGAAGGTTTTACTGAGATTTTCAACTCTCAGTTGTGGGTGATTGATAGGCGGTTGCTGGTGATTCATAGTGAGTTCTCGTTAATCTATTCACGGGTTAACAGACAAAACAGTCAGTTTTGTAGCACCGATGAAACCAATAGTTGGGTGTAGGGATGATGGGGATCGTCTAGCACTCGATCGGTCAGGCCGCTTTCGATAACCTGACCCTCCTTCATCACCAGCAACCGGTGTGCCAATAGCCGGGCCACACCGAGATCATGAGTGACAATCACCACTGCCAGTTGCATTTCCACCACCAGATTGCGCAGTAAATCCAGTAGTCGCGCTTGTACTGATACATCCAGGCCGCCCGTCGGTTCGTCCATAAATACCAGCTTGGGATGGGTCACCAGATTGCGGGCAATTTGTAGGCGTTGTTGCATGCCGCCGGAGAAGGTAGTGGGTAAGTCATCCAGACGTGATAGTGGGATCTCGACATCCTCCAGCCAGCGCCCTGCTTGTTGGCGGATGTCGCCGTAATGGCGCTGGCCAATAGCCATCAGACGCTCGCCGATATTGCCACCGGCGGAAACCTGTGGGCGCAAACCATCCAGTGGATGCTGATGAACCACCCCCCATTCGGTGCGCAGTAAACGGCGGCGCTGACTTTCAGCCATCTGATATAAATCAACCGGTTGCTGGGCACCAGAGTGGTAAATAACCTGCCCATGCTGTGGCGGCAACCGGGCAGAAATCGATTTTAATAAGGTGGTTTTGCCAGAGCCGGATTCACCGACAATTCCCAATACTTCACCGGGATAGAGCTGGAAAGAGACGTTGCTAAACCCCTTACCTGGCGCATACAAATGTGTGAGATTCTCCACTGATAGCAGTGGGTGAGCGGCTGCGGATGATGAAGTAACCTGTTCGGAAATCATTGAATATTTACCTCTTGTGCCACCCGTTGCTGCTGGCAAAAATCAGTATCAGAACAGACAAACATTCGGCTGCCCTGATCGTCCATCACCACTTCATCAAGATAGCTGTGGCGCGAGCCGCACAAGGCACAGGGTTCATCCCATTGCTGCACGGTAAATGGGTGATCGTCGAAATCCAGACTTTCCACCTTGGTAAAGGGAGGCAGGGCATATAACCGCTTCTCGCGACCGGCCCCGAACAGTTGCAGCGCGGGCATCATGTGCATTTTGGGGTTATCAAATTTTGGGATCGGCGAAGGGTCCATCACGTAGCGATCGTTCACTTTGACCGGATAGGCGTAGGTGGTGGCGATATGGCCGTAGCGGGCGATATCTTCATACAGTTTTACCTGCATCACGCCGTATTCTTCCAGCGCATGCATTTTGCGCGTTTCGGTTTCGCGTGGTTCGATAAAGCGCAGTGGCTCTGGGATCGGTACTTGATAGATAAGGATCTGATCTTCGCTCAGAGGTGTTTCAGGAATGCGATGCCGGGTTTGGATCAAGCTGGCATCGACCGTGCTTTCGGTGGTCGCCACCCCGCTGACGCGCTGAAAAAAGCGGCGGATAGAGACAGCATTGGTGGTGTCATCTGCCCCTTGGTCGATCACTTTTAACACATCTTTGCGGCCAATCAGGCTGGCGGTCAGTTGAATGCCACCGGTGCCCCAACCATAAGGCATCGGCATTTCCCGCCCGCCGAACGGCACTTGATAACCGGGGATCGCCACTGCTTTTAGCAGCGCGCGGCGTAAAGTCCGTTTGGTTTGCTCATCCAGGTATCCCAGATTATAACCGGTGAGAACCTCAGTCATGGCGTGGTTCCTGTTCTTGAGAGGATGGCTGTTGCGAGGCGAGTAAGTGCTCACGACGCAGGCGTTTTAGCAATTCCAGTTCCGCTTGAAAATCTACGTAGTGCGGCAGTTTAAGATGAGAAACAAACCCCGCGGCTTCGACATTATCGGCATGGGAGAGCACGAATTCTTCATCCTGCGCCGGGCTGGTGACCTTTTCGTCATATTCGCGGCTTTGTAAGGCTCGATCCATCAGCGCCATCGACATCGCTTTGCGCTCACCACGGCCAAACACCAGACCATAACCACGTGTAAAGTGCGGAGGTTCTGATTCCGGGTTGACAAAGCCATTCACCATCTCGCATTCGGTCAGTAAGATTTCGCCGATATCAATAGCAAATCCCAGTTCTTCCGGCTGAATTGAAACGGTCAGGTGACCGGTGCGGATCTCGGCGGCAAAGGGATGGGTGCGGCCATAACCGCGTTGCGTGGAATAGCTCAGCGCCAGCAGAAAACCTTCGTCACCACGGACCAATTGTTGCAGCCGGGCCGAGCGATTGCAGGGATAAACGGGGGGATTGCGGGTGATATCTTCCGGCTGAGTACCGTCATCTTGCTCTGTCAGGGCAAGCTGCTCTTGAACTAATAAATCAAACACATGGGCACAGTTATTGCGCAATAAATCATCGGATAATGTTTCGCCACCGTGGCGGGCTTGCGGTGCCTCGCCTGCGGCCAGCAGGGTAAAATCCAGCAGCCGGTGGGTGTAATCATAGGTTGGACCGAGCACTTGCCCGCCGGGCAAGTCTTTGTAAATGGCTGAAATACGACGCTCTAGCCGCATATGCTCGCTTGCTAGCGGTTGACTGACAGCCAAACGGGGTAAGGTTGTGCGGTAAGCGCGTAGTAGGAAAATGGCTTCCACCAAGTCACCACTGGCTTGTTTAATTGCCAGTGCGGCCAGCTCGCGATCATAGATGCCCCCTTCGGTCATCACCCGATCAACCGCCAGACCGAGTTGTTGCTCAATTTGCTCGCAATCGACTGCCGGGATCTGGCTGTCGCCACGCCGTTGCTGTTCCAGCAATTGATGGGCTGCTGCAATCGCTTTTTCGCCCCCTTTGACTGCAACGTACATCAGCACACCTCCACATGGGTGGTTCGTGGGATTGCCATCAGGTTCTCGCCACAGGTAAACAGAAAATCGATGCCAGCCGGAAATGCAGCAGGGCGGTTAAGCAGATAATTCAAGACGGTGGCGGGCAGGTGTGGTGCAACGGTGCGGCTGTGTTCAATACCTGGCCCGCGTAACCGTAATGGCATGCCGTGATGTAGGCTGTCGGTCTGAATCACCACCGTAGTGGATTGTTCCGGTGACAGTTCATTACCTGCCGGGCAGGTGGCGAGTTGCTCCGCTGTTATCTCATTATTAAATAATGAAAAAGAGGATTTATCACTGCATGTCATCAGGGGCGCACCGGTATGAAAACGCACATTGTGTTGCACGCTGTCACTATTAAGTGCCGCGTCGAGATAGAGCGGCGTCTCTTGGTCGGCCAGCGTGAGCAGAACACTGGTGGTTGCTGGGTTCAGTGGTTGCCAGCCGGTAGCATGGGGCAGTGTTACCAGCACTCCCGGTTCACTCAACGCTTTGAGAATACGACGAAAAGTGTGCTGCGCATCATCTACCGGATGCTCAAAATGAGTTAATAAGTTCATCAGTCCTCTCCTCGCACCAAGGTGAAGAAATCAACCTTACTGGCGGTGATAGCATCAGCGCGTAATTGCCGCCGTTCTTGTTGTATTGCGGCCAGTGGGTGAATCACGGTTTTCAGCAATAATTCATTCAACCCGGCGGGTTTACCCTTGACGGTGGAGAGTTGTAACAAGGCATCCAGCACGGCACACAGCTCGGCATGAGGCTTATTACGCCCGGCAATGTAGCTGTAACCATAAACATCCGTGCTGTCGTTAAGCTTGATAACGGCACGCGTTATAGTCATATCACCAAGGATAAAACGGCGACCAGTAGCCCCCATCCGTGCCTGTAATTGGTTTAAACCTATCTCTGGGGCGCGGATCACCTGATATTCCGGTGATAAATTCAAGGCTTGCCAGTGAGCGAGCAACTCTGCTGGCTGGCAGTGGGCTAACACCGACATCCAGTTTTGCCGAGTGGTATGGCGAGTTTCCATTCAGTGCTCCATCGTCAATTCAATCATGTCGGCCCGCGTCAGGCTGACGGAGTATTCCGCCACCTGCTGGCTATCAACACAGATATTTAAGGTCCGCACACAGAGCAGCGGCGCATGAGTCGCAATCTCGAGTAAGCGGCTCTCTTTTGCCTGAGCACGACGTGCGCTGATGCGGGTTTGGCTACGACTCAGTGGTTGTTGTAAATGCTGGGTGATGAATTGATGCAATGAACCGGAGTTGAATTGTTGTAAAGCAGGCCACCAGCGTAGGTCTGGCAGGTAGTGATCGATAACACAGACTGGCACGCCATTAACCCGCCGCAGAGTACGTAAATGGATCACTGTGGTGCCTTCTGCCAGTGAGAGCGCTTTGGCTACATGCTCTATACACGGGCGCAAGACTGCGAGTAAGCGCTCACTGGTGGGGTCGCTACCTTGATCCAGCAAGTTCTGGCTAAAGCGAGCATTAGCATGCAGTGGATAGTCATACGGGCGCATTAATACCAGCGTGCCGATACCCTGGCGGCGTTGTAGCCAGCCACGTTCAACCAGTTCATCCACTGCCCGGCGCAAGGTATGGCGGTTAACTTGATAGCGATCAGCCAGTTGTTGTTCAGAAGGCAGGTAATCGCCACAACGATAGGCACCACGCAATTCCTGTTCTAATTGGGCCGCAATTTGTTGATAGCGGGTGGGGTAGCTGGTCGGTGGTCTAGATAAGTGCATGGCAGATATACCCTCTCAGTGCTATCCCCCTCATGGCCGTTTCTAGCCGCAGCGAAGTAACAGAAGTAGCAAAACGGACGAGCAGAGGGCGGATAGTCATAGTGATAACCGGTAAGTGATCTCACCGCTATGCTGGCTGTTTTTGATGACAGTAGGGTTAAGCTGAGATGGCGGAACGATGAAGTTTTTGCGCTTATCGGTGCGGGTTTTATTCAGAAAATAGAGATTTTTATAAGAAAAAGTTTTATCGCATTATCAAAATGATACATATCCAGCCGATAAATTTTCATTTCAAACAAAAAATAAACATTGTCTTAACTTGAGTGAAACATAAGTGTCTCTTATAGTTATTTCACGCCGCTGTGGCGTTCTCTCTGGGGGGTTATGCTATGAGCCCTAATAATATCAGCCGTCTGAGCACAATCAGTTTGGTAATATTGCTTGCCAGCTCACTTGCGGCATGTAGTGGAAGTGGTGGTGGTTCTCACAATACTGCGAAGAATAATTCGGGTCAGGCCGCCGGTGGAACCGGTTCTGGTAGTGATGGCAGTGGCGGCAATGGCAATGGTGGCACAGGCTCTGGCGGCGGAACGGGCGGAGGAACAGATAACGGTGGTGGGACAACCGCGAATAATTCCGCGGTCGGGAATGTGGTTAGTGGTGTCGGTACCGCCGTAGATGGTGTCGGCAATACGGTCAGTGATGTTGTCAGCCAAACACCTGTCGGCAGCTTGCCAATCGTCGGTGGTGGTTTGGTCACCGTGGTCGACAGTGCAGGTAATGCAGTCAGTGAGGTTGGGACCGGATTACAGAATGGCGTCGGCCAATTAGGAAATAATCCTAATGCTTTAGGCACGACAGCAGCCAGTGTACCGAAAGCCGTCGCTGATGTCGGTACTGGTGTTTCAGGATTGGGAGGCACGGTCTCAGGTATCGCTGCTAATACACCATTGGGCGGTGTTACCAGTACGGCAGGTGGGCTGGTGGATAAGACCGGCGGTGCGGTAACGTCCATTGGTAATGGGCTGGCGCAAGACCTGCAAACCGGTACCACCAGTAAGTTGACGACCGCAGCGACTGGCATAGTGACGCCGGTGGTGGGTCAGGTACAAGACATTACGCAAACCGTAGGTGGAACAACGGGGATTGGCGCGCCGGTTAATAACTTATTGACCGCGGTCGGCGGCACCGTTGCGGCGACGGGGACACAAGTGGGTACGAGTGTGCCAACCTTAGCGGGCGTGGGCCAGGTATTACAAGGCACCGGGCAGGCAGTTGAGAAGGCCGGTGGTCTGGTCACTCCTCCTGCGTCAACTGGTGGTTCTAATGGCTTATTGGCGGGCGTTACCACGACCTTGACTCCCAGCACCGGTGGCAGTAATAGCGGGTTGCTGGCAGGTGTGACTAACACCGTTGGTGGCATTACCGGTGGGTTGACTGCGGGCGTCTCCGCTAACGCAAATGCCAGTGCGGGGGGAGGCTTGGGCGGAATATTAAAACCAAAAACCAATTAAAAATATAATGAGATTTGCTCTCCCTTACTCTCTGGGGAGAGCCTCGCTATCTGACGATAATAAAAATAGGCTATTAAAATTATAATTTAATGTGCGCAT
>NZ_JAZGQE010000140.1:0-12853 GCF_048593885.1 Yersinia sp. 1252 StPb PI
ATTAATTATGTTATTAAACTAAAGGATTATTAGTTATTGGCGTAACAATAGTAAGCTATATATCTTAAATAAAATAAAAAGCTCCCGAAGGAGCTTTAAGTTTTCTATTATTGTTGATCGGCTGAGTGATATCCGTTAGCGATGTAAGAATTCCGCATGGAAGCGTAGGTGATCTTCAATAAATGTGGCTATGGTGAAATAGCTATGGTCATAACCCGGCTGAATACGAAGTGTCAGTAGCCAATCGTGTTGCCGTGCCAATTCAGCTAATTTTGCCGGTTGTAATTGGTCTGCCAGAAACTGATCACTATCACCTTGATCTACCAGCATCGGCAGTTGGGTGTGGGCATGTGTAAGTAAGTGGCAACTATCATATTGCAACCACTGACTCTCATCGGTACCCAAATACGCAGTAAAGGCTTTGCGCCCCCAAGGCACCTGACACGGATTGACTATCGGCGCAAAGGCCGAAACTGATTGGTATTGCTGCGGGTTACGCAGTGCTAGCATCAATGCCCCGTGGCCCCCCATTGAATGGCCACAAATAGACTGACGGCCACTCACTTCGAAATGCTGGGCGATCAGCGCCGGTAACTCCTGGCTGATATAATCATACATCTGAAAATGTTTAGACCAGGGCGCTTGTGTTGCGTTGAGATAGAACCCCGCGCCTTGCCCTAAATCATAACCTTCGTCATTCGGCACATCATCGCCACGTGGGCTGGTATCCGGCATAACCAGTACCAGACCCAACTCAGCGGCTACCCGCTGCGCACCGGCTTTCAATGTAAAGTTTTCATCATTACAGGTCAGACCCGACAGCCAGTAAAGCACCGGTGGCGGGTTGTCATCCCGTAGGGGGGGCAGATAGATGCTGAAGGTCATATTGCAATTCAGGCTGCTGGCGGCGTGGCGATAGCGTTGCTGCCACCCACCAAACATCCGGTGCTCTTCGAGAAGTTCAAGTGACGTATTCATGCGTTGCCTGCCTCCTTGCCTTATTTGTTTTGTGAGGAATGATTAAAATGGATCACGGTACGGATAGATTTACCTTCATGCATCAAATCGAAGGCTTCGTTGATTTGATCTAACCCCATGGTATGGGTAATAAAATCATTCAGAGCGAATTTACCGTCCAGATATTGCTGCACGATGCCCGGTAACTCGGAGCGCCCTTTGACACCACCAAATGCTGAGCCACGCCATACACGGCCGGTGACCAATTGGAATGGACGGGTTGAAATCTCTTCACCGGCACCGGCAACACCAATGATGACTGATTCGCCCCAGCCTTTATGGCAGCACTCAAGCGCTGAGCGCATAACATTGACGTTACCAATACATTCAAAGGAGAAATCTACGCCGCCATCGGTCAGCTCGACGATCACATCCTGAATAGGTTTATCATAATCTTTCGGGTTAATCAGGTCTGTTGCGCCCAGTTTGCGGGCCAGCTCGAATTTACTGGTATTGAGATCAATGCCAATGATGCGGCTGGCGCCAGCCATTTTCGCCCCAATCACTGCCGATAAACCAATGCCACCCAAGCCGAAGATGGCGACAGTGTCGCCCGGTTTGACTTTTGCTGTGTTCATCACAGCCCCCATGCCGGTGGTGACGCCACAACCGAGCAGACAAACTTCTTCTAATGGCGCTTCTTTATTGATTTTTGCCAGTGATATTTCCGGTACCACTGTCAGTTCAGAGAAGGTTGAAGTCCCCATGTAATGGAAGATCGGCTGACCATTTTTAGAGAAACGGGTGGTGCCATCAGGCATCAAACCCTTGCCCTGAGTGCTACGGATCGCCTGACACAAATTGGTTTTACCGGAGCGGCAGAATTTACATTCACCGCATTCTGGTGTGTACAGCGGAATGACGTGATCACCCACTGCAACGCTGGTAACACCTTCGCCGATTGCTTCTACAATCCCACCACCTTCATGGCCGAGGATTACTGGGAATATCCCTTCGGGATCTTTGCCTGACAAGGTGTAGGCATCGGTGTGGCATACGCCACTGGCGACAATCCGTACCAGCACTTCGCCTTTTTGCGGTGGCATCAAATCAACTTCTTCAACCGATAGCGGCTGGTTTGGCCCCCATGCGACTGCGGCGCGAGTTTTAATCATCTGCATGGTGTTGCTCCTATAGCTTCTGTGTGATGAGTGTTATATAAATGAATTTTTAATGTATCTAATATGTTGCATTAGGCTGTCTGGGCGTAAGTCAACATGGTTTGTATAAATTATGGTCGATAAGCGGCAAGCCGTCAGATAAGTCACTGAATTTCAATCTGCTCGATAATCAGTTCTTTTAAGCTGCGGACATTGGGGCTAAAGGCATCTTTACGCCAGATAAGCCAAGTTGCGGTATTGGCAACATCAGCCGGTAAGGCATGAACTTGTACCCGTTCATGGCCCGGCAGTAGCGCCAATACCGAATGGGGTATCAATGCCAGCCCGGCACCACTGGCAACACAGGCCAGCATGGCATGGTAAGACTGGATTTCCATAATATGGCCCGGTAAGACACCGGCCTGACGGAACCAACTCTCCAGGCGCAAGCGGTAAGAGCAACTGGGGCGAAAGGCAAACAGTGTCTCATCCACCGCATCGCGGGCTTGCATAATCGGAGGGTGGTCCAGACAAGAAATGATCACCAGTTGCTCGTCGAAAGAGCGGCACCCGTGCAGTTCATCATGTTGAACTGGCCCATCAACGAGTGCTGCCGCCAGTGTTCCGGCCCGTACCTGTTCAATGATTTCACCCGATGTCCCGGTGATCAGTGATAAGGACACCTGTGGGTAGCGCTGATGATAGGCCGCCAGCAAATTAGGCAGACGGGTGGCAGCAGTGCTTTCCATCGAGCCTAATGGGAAGTTACCCGCCGGTTCGCCAGCATGCGTAATGCGCATTGCCTCTTCGCTTAGCGCCAGAATCCGGTTGGCGTAGCAGAGGAAGTTATGGCCCATCGGGGAGAGCCGCAGGCGCTGTTTTTCACGGATAAACAGGTCGGTACCCAGCTCAACTTCAAGTTGGCGCAGGCGGGTCGTCAAATTTGACGGGACGCGGTGCATCTGCTCCGCTGCCCGGGCAACGGAACCGGTTTCTGCTACACAGCAAAACATGCGTAGCTGGGTCAGGTCCATAAGTGTTCTCTTTTTGTGATGAACTTAATGAGTATTATTCATTTTTTGTGATTCTAATGCTCAGGCATGATATTGGCAACTTTCTTTTAACCGTCTGGCAGGAATTATCTGTCAGCAAACAATGGGCAGGGCAGATGGCATTAAGAATTGCATTAAGTGGTTTTCTCGCGTTAGTGGTGGCGATGGGAATTGGCCGTTTTGCTTTTACGCCGCAAGTGCCGCTAATGATCGCAGAGCATCAGTTCACCCTAACCGGTGCCGGGCTGGTGGCAGCATTTAATTATCTGGGATACCTGTTTGGCGCTTTTGATGCTATGCGCGCCAGCCGCCATGTGGAGCGCCGTTTATGGCTCGGATTGTGGGGGGCGGTAACGCTTACGCTGCTATCCGCAGTAGTTGATGGGCCGTGGTGGCATGGCGTGGTACGTTTTGCCATTGGCTGGGCCAGTGGCTGGTCGATGGTGCTTATCGCCGCCTGGACCAATGAACGTCTGGCCCACTTCGGTCGTCCGGCACTCAGTGCCGCAGTATTTGCCGGGCCGGGCGCGGGCATATTCATCAGCGGTATGTTAGCAGTGGTTATTCATAGCTATGGTTTATCGGCCGCTCAAGCCTGGCTGGTCTATGGTGTATTGGCGTTAGTTATTATTGCCATGATAAGTATTAATCTGCCGCGAAGTGGGGAACTACATCGCCCGCATATTGCGGCGATTCCGCTGACCTTAACGCCAGCACTCAAGCGCCTGGTGTGGAGCTACAGTTTGGCGGGATTCGGTTATATTCTGCCCGCAACATTTTTATCGCAAATGGCAGCAGCGCGCTTCCCAGAGAGCCTGTTTGCCCAGTTTGTCTGGCCGGTGTTTGGTGGCGCGGCGGTGATAGGGATCACTATCGGTATTTTGACCCGCCATTGCCTGAGTTCGCAAACCCGCCTGGCATTAACACTCTGGGTACAGGCATTGGGGGTATTGTGCGCGGAGCTAGTGCCGGGAGTGAGTGGGTTGGCCTTAGGGGCATTACTGACCGGTGGCGGTTTCCTGAGTGTGGTGCAACTTTCATTGCAGCATGGCCGGGAGCTGGCACCGCAACACACCCGCTATATGGCCGGTTTACTGACTACCGGTTATGCTATTGGACAACTGGTTGGCCCAATCTTATCCGCTATCTCAACAACCTTGACTCACCGGTTAGAGCCTGCGCTGTACGTGGCAGTGGTGGCACTGTTCATTGCTGGAGGGTTGGTTATCAAAACGCCACGTCGCGCTCAGGAAACGGTTACCGGTTGATTTACGCTACCGTGGATGCACCAAATGCAACTATTTCATCATGATGTAAATAACGATTCGATATGAATAACAATCACTGGATAATCATTTTGCTCTCAACTAAAGTGGGGAGCAAAATCCGAACGTGATCTACATCATGTTTATACTGTTCGGATGTGTACGCCTGCTGGAGAAAAGAATGTCATCGCTAAGTAAAGAAGCTGAGTTGGTTCATGAGGCATTGCTGGCCCGTGGTCTTGAAACCCCGCTGCGCAAACAAGAGTTAGATGCCCAAACGCGTAAAACCAAGATTCAAGCGCATATGACTGAAGTTATGCAATTGCTGAATCTTGATTTGTCTGACGATAGTCTGGCGGATACGCCAAGACGTATTGCCAAAATGTATGTTGATGAGATTTTCTCTGGACTGGATTACGAAAATTTCCCCAAAATCACCCTGATTCAGAATAAAATGAAGGTCGATGAAATGGTCACGGTACGAGATATCACCCTGACCAGTACCTGCGAACATCATTTTGTCACTATCGATGGTAAAGCCACTGTCGCTTATATTCCCAAAGACAGTGTGATTGGCTTATCTAAAATCAACCGTATCGTGCAGTTCTTTGCTCAGCGCCCGCAAGTGCAAGAGCGGCTGACACAGCAAATCCTGTTGGCACTACAGACACTGTTAGGCACTAATAATGTCGCAGTTTCTATCGATGCAGTGCATTATTGCGTTAAAGCGCGCGGTATCCGTGATGCTACCAGTGCGACCACCACGACATCATTAGGCGGGTTATTCAAATCCAGCCAGAATACACGCCAGGAATTCCTGCGTGCTGTTCGTCATAATAGCTAACGTCGCAACGGCTAATTAGCCTTTTCAGAGAGGGTGCCAGTGGGTGCCCGTACACAGGATGTCGGGTATGCGTCAACGCATCGCAACGTTAGATAGTGCGCGAGGGCTGGCCATCCTTGGCATTCTGCTGCTCAATATCAGCGCCTTCGGTCTGTCAAAGGCTGCTTATCTTAATCCGGCCTATCTGGGCCTTCCTTCGCTATCCGATGCCTGGACTTGGGCCATTCTCGATATTGTGGCACAGGCCAAGTTCTTATCTATTTTCGCCATTCTGTTTGGTGCGGGCCTTGAGCTATTACTTAAACGCGGCAAGAGCTGGATTCGGGCGCGACTTTCCTTATTGCTATTACTGGGATTAATTCACGGTATCTTTTTCTGGGATGGAGACATTCTATTTGCTTATGGTTTGATCGGTCTGGTGTGTTGGCGAATGATTCGTGATGCTAAAGATGCCGCCAGTTTGTTGCGTACCGGTGCGGTGCTGTATTTAGTGGGTGTCGCGGTATTGCTGCTACTGGGGTTTATCACCAATGGCGAACCGGGGCGATTTTGGCAGCCGGGGCCTGCGGATCTGCAATATGAGCAATTTTGGAAGTTGCAGGGGGGCATGGAAGCCTGGAAGAACCGGTTAGATCTGTTGTCATCCAATTTGATTGCTATCGGCGCCCAATATGGCTGGGAGCTGGCGGGCTCGATGTTATTTGGTGCTGGGTTAATGCGTTCTGGCTGGCTACGCGGTGATTTTAGCTTGCGGCACTACCGTTTGCTTGCGGCATGTTTGATACCGCTTTCATTAGTTATCCAAATACCGGGGGTGGCACTGCAATGGGCAGTGGGCTGGGATTACCGTTGGAGCGGTTTTTTGTTGCAAGTTCCCCGTGAGTTAGGGGCTCCATTACAGGCTGTGGGCTATCTGGCTCTGCTGTATGGCTTCGGTCCCACAATATCCGGTTGGCGTGTCAATCATTGGTTGGCACAGGTAGGGCGCATGGCTCTGAGTAATTATTTACTGCAAACATTGATATGTACGCTGATCTTCTATCACTTCGGCTTATATCAACAGCTTGACCGCCTACAACTCCTCGCGATTGTTCCACTGGTCTGGCTGTGTAATATCCTATTCTCCCTGCTATGGCTGCATTACTTTGCCCAAGGGCCACTCGAGTGGTTATGGCGAAAATTGACCGCCTATGCTTGCGGTCAATCGTTACAACCACGCAACACTAAGCCCTGAATGCGTCTGTAAAGTAAAAATGATCGAGCGGGTTGCAAATTTGTATGTAAACGTTTTCTTTCTTGTGACGCATTTCACGTGGCAAATTCAACAAACTGGGTAGGATAAGCCACCTGCCATGCCCAGTTCACATCAACACGCGCATGGTTACTTATTCACAGGATAAGGTCATGGCTGCTCTGCATTCATCTGGAAATAGTATCACCATTCGTGATGTGGCCTCGCGGGCTGGCGTTTCGCTGGCTACGGTATCCCGTGTCCTCAATAACAGCGCTGCTATTCGGCCAGAAACGCGCGCCGCAGTGCTGAAAGCGGTGTCAGAACTGGGCTACCGCCCAAATGCTAATGCACAAAAACTGGCAACACAAAGTAGCGATACTGTCGGTGTGGTGGTGATGGATGTCTCTGATCCCTTTTTTGGTGCCTTGGTGAAAGCGGTAGACACCGTAGCCCAACGACATCAAAAATATCTGTTGATTGGTAATAGCTACCACCAGGCCGATAAAGAGCGTCATGCCATTGAAGTGCTACTGCGTCAACGCTGTAATTCATTGGTTGTTCACGCTAAGGCATTGAGTGACGGTGAGTTAATCGCTTTTTTAGATCAGGTTCCAGGTATGGTTCTGATTAATAGGATTATTCCTGGGTTTGAGCACCGTTGTGTAGGATTAGACAATGTTAGCGGTGCGCAAATGGCATGCCGTTTACTGCTTAAACAAGGGCACCAACGTATCGGTTTTCTCGGTTCCAACCACCCGATTGATGATGTTATCCAGCGTCAAACGGGTTACCTAAATGCGCTTGAGACCGCCGGTATCACTGCTCCTGACAGTTGGCGAGCATTTGGTACTCCTGATCTGGCTGGTGGGGAGCGTGCCATGATTGACTTGCTGGGGCGCAATTTACAGCTCAGTGCGGTGTTTGCCTATAACGACTCAATGGCTGCTGGTGCGCTGGCGGTGTTGAAAGAAAACGGTATCAGTGTCCCTGAGCAGTTTTCGCTGGTGGGCTTTGATGATATCCCTATTGCCCGCTATACCAGCCCCAAATTGACCACAGTGCGTTATCCTATTGTTTCTATGGCAACTTTAGCCACAGAGCTGGCACTTGAAGGGGCCAGTCATCCGCCAGACCCGCACGCGGCTTATTGTTTTAAACCCACATTGGTACCGCGTCATTCTGTCGCAATTTGTGGGGTCGCTCACTAGTTACGTATTTATTCTTGTGTAACCGTTTTCAATCTGTGAGAAAATTCACAGATTCTTAACAACGGCCCGTCTATGCTCTAGTTGTTTTCTACCTGAATGTATCAATATGTCATCGGTTACCGGATAAAAAAACACACGGTAGCGGGTTTTAGAATAGTGATTTACAAACACGCGTTCCGCAGATGTTGAGTTTGTAAGTGGCATGGTTTTTGACGACTCAGGCGGCTTTCTCGGAGTGGAGTGCGCTCAAGGACGATAGATATTCAGTGTCAGCAGCTTTGAACGATGGGTCTTTCTCACGTTAAGGCGACGGTGTTATCACCCTGTACTACCCTACATAAACCCGGAGATACAAATGAATAAGAAGGTTTTCACATTAGCGACCCTGGTTGCCAGCATGATGTTTGGCGCGGCTGCTCAAGCTGATACCCGTATTGGTGTCACTATTTATAAATATGATGACAACTTTATGTCCGTGGTCCGTAAAGCTATCGAGAAAGATGCTAAAGCATCTCCTGACGTTACCTTACTGATGAATGACTCCCAAAATGACCAGTCCAAGCAAAACGATCAGATTGACGTATTGCTGGCTAAAGGTGTGAAAGGGCTGGCCATTAACCTGGTTGACCCAGCAGCAGCACCGGTTGTTATTGATAAAGCACGCGGCAACGATGTGCCGATCGTGTTCTATAACAAAGAACCTTCACGTAAGGCATTGGATAGTTACGATAAAGCTTACTATGTAGGGACTGACTCTAAAGAGTCTGGTGTTATTCAGGGTGAGCTAATTGCGAAACACTGGAAAGCCAACCCAGCATGGGATCTGAACAAAGATGGCAAAATCCAATTTGTGCTGTTGAAAGGCGAGCCGGGTCACCCAGACGCTGAAGCACGTACAACTTATGTCATTAAAACGTTGAATGAAAAAGGTCTGCCGACTCAACAATTGCAGTTAGATACTGCAATGTGGGATACCGCGCAAGCTAAAGATAAAATGGATGCCTGGTTATCTGGCCCTAACGCCAACAAGATCGAAGTGGTTATTGCTAACAACGATGCGATGGCGATGGGTGCAGTAGAAGCCTTGAAAGCCCATAACAAAACCAGTATTCCAGTATTTGGTGTTGATGCCTTGCCAGAAGCGTTAGCACTGGTGAAATCAGGCCAAATGGCCGGTACCGTATTGAACGATGCCAACAATCAAGCTAAAGCAACTTTCGATTTAGTTAAAAATCTGGCTGCCGGTAAACCTGCTGCTGAAGGGACTAACTGGAAAATTGAAAACAAAATCGTACGTATTCCGTATGTAGGTGTTGATAAAGATAACCTGGCTGAATTTACTAAATAACAGCCTGTCGTGATAGGTAGTGCCCAAAGCTGTGTCAGTGCTAAGGGTAAAGCAGTAATTATTAACCTTCTGGCCCCGATATTGGGTAACCAGCACCGGGGCAGAAGGTTTTTTGCATTGATCCTTATTTTGAATATGCACTTATCGGCGGATAAGGTATTTATCTCGCAGGTGAGTGGCAATTCTTAGCCAGGTATAACTATGGCCGATATTAATACAGCACAACCCCGTGAGTGGTTGCTGGAAATGAGTAATATCAATAAATCATTTCCAGGTGTAAAGGCGTTAGATAACGTAAATCTTAAAGTGCGGCCAAGTTCGATCCATGCATTAATGGGAGAAAATGGCGCAGGTAAGTCAACGCTATTAAAATGTCTGTTTGGTATCTATAAAAAAGACTCCGGGAGTATTCTCTTTCAGGGGCAAGAAATAGAATTTAAAAGCTCTAAAGAAGCATTAGAGCACGGTGTCTCTATGGTTCATCAGGAATTAAACCTGGTGTTACAACGTACAGTGATGGACAACATGTGGCTGGGTCGTTACCCAACCAAAGGTTTTTTTGTCGATCAAGATAAAATGTACAAAGATACCAAAGCTATCTTTGATGAATTGGATATTGATATTGATCCCCGCGATAAAGTCGCAACATTATCAGTATCTCAAATGCAAATGATCGAGATTGCCAAGGCATTCTCTTATAACGCCAAAATCGTCATCATGGATGAGCCGACCTCTTCATTAACCGAGAAAGAGGTTAATCATCTATTTACGATTATTCGTAAATTGAAAGAGCGTGGCTGCGGCATTGTTTATATCTCTCACAAGATGGAAGAAATATTCCAACTGTGTGATGAAATCACTATTTTGCGTGATGGTCAGTGGATTACTACCCAGCCGCTGGAAGGGCTGACCATGGATCAGATAATCTCAATGATGGTGGGGCGCTCACTGAGTCAGCGTTTCCCTGATCGCCTGAACAAGCCGGGTGAAGTCATTCTGGAAGTGAAAAATCTGACCTCGCTGCGCCAACCCTCGATCCGTGATATCTCCTTTGATTTGCATAAAGGCGAGATTTTGGGGATTGCTGGCTTGGTTGGGGCCAAGCGCACCGATATTGTTGAAACCTTATTTGGTATCCGCGAAAAAGTGGCCGGGACCATTAAGTTACATGGCAAAAGTATTAATAACCATAGTGCCAATGAAGCCATTAATCATGGGTTTGCACTGGTAACTGAAGAGCGCCGCTCAACCGGGATTTACGCTTATCTCGATGTGGGTTTTAATTCCCTAATCTCTAATATCCGTAACTATAAAAATAAATTTGGGCTGCTGGATAATACGCGCATGAAGAGCGATACCCAATGGGTTATCGATGCGATGCGTGTAAAAACGCCCGGTCACCGTACCAGTATTGGCTCTTTATCCGGTGGTAACCAGCAGAAAGTAATTATTGGCCGTTGGCTACTGACTCAACCAGAAATATTAATGTTGGATGAGCCGACTCGAGGTATTGATGTCGGTGCTAAGTTTGAAATCTATCAGTTAATGACTGAATTAGCGAAGAAAGACAAAGGGATTATTATTATCTCCTCTGAAATGCCTGAGCTACTAGGGATCACTGACAGAATTTTAGTAATGAGTAATGGTCAGGTTGCGGGAATTGTTGATACTAAGCAAACCACGCAAAATGAAATATTACGTCTTGCATCCTTGCATCTCTAATCTAGTCGAAGGTTCTTATTATGAATGCGTTAAATAAGAAAAGTATGCTCACTTACCTTAAAGAGAGCGGGATTTATGTGGTGTTGTTCGTATTACTGGCAATTATTATTGTTAAGGACCCGACGTTTTTAAGTCTGATGAACTTAAGTAACATTCTGACCCAATCATCGGTGCGTATTATTATCGCACTGGGTGTGGCAGGGCTGATTGTTACCCAAGGGACCGACCTGTCAGCCGGGCGTCAGGTAGGTTTGGCGGCGGTAGTTGCGGCGACCATGTTGCAAGCAATGGATAACGTTAATAAAGTTTTCCCTGATTTACACACCGTGCCGATTCCGATTGTTATTTTAACCGTCTGTTTGATTGGTGCGATTATTGGTTTGGTCAACGGTATTATCATTGCTTACCTGAATGTGACTCCATTTATTACTACATTAGGTACGATGATTATCGTCTACGGGATTAACTCCCTGTATTACGATTTCGTTGGCGCATCACCGATTGCAGGTTTTGATCCGGCATTCTCAACCTTTGCTCAAGGGTTCTTGCGGTTTGGTGATTTCAAACTGTCTTATATTACCTTCTATGCTTTGATTGCTATCGGCTTTGTCTGGGTGCTGTGGAATAAAACTCGCTTTGGTAAGAATATTTTTGCCATCGGCGGTAACCCGGAAGCGGCAAAAGTTTCTGGTGTGAATGTGCCACTAAACTTGATCATGATCTATGCCTTGTCCGGTGTGTTCTATGCCTTCGGCGGTATGTTGGAAGCAGGCCGTATCGGTAGTGCGACTAACAACCTTGGCTTTATGTACGAGTTGGATGCGATTGCCGCCTGTGTGGTGGGCGGTGTGTCCTTTAGTGGTGGTGTTGGTACCGTTATCGGTGTAGTGACAGGGGTAATTATCTTTACCGTTATTAACTACGGATTAACTTATATCGGTGTGAACCCTTATTGGCAGTATATTATTAAAGGTGCGATCATTATCTTTGCCGTCGCATTAGACTCACTGAAATACGCTAAGAAGAAATAATCGGTTATTGTGAATTAACGTAACAGCCAGTCAGGGGTAAACCCGGCTGGCTGTTCTGTTATGGGTGTCACTTTTATTCACGTCATTTCGTCATATTTGTCGATATCAATGGCGCTATTGACTCAATGAGCTGGATTGCGCAGATAAATAATCCAATAGGTCAGGCCAACCAATAAACCACCACCAATAATATTGCCGATAGTCACCGGGATTAGATTATCGATAATAAAGTTGTTTAGGGTCAGCGCAGAAAATTGATCCGGGGTAGCATTAATTGATAGCCAGAACTCCGGTGATGCATAATCGCGGATGATAATAGCTAATGGGATCAAAAACATATTGGCAATGCTGTGTTCAAAACCGCTGGCGACAAACATGCCGATAGGCAGTAACATCACCACAATTTTATCCGTCAATGTATGGCCGGAATAGCTCATCCATACTGCCAGGCAGACCATTAGATTAGCCAGAATCCCCAAACACACCGCTTCTACAAACGTATGATGTAATTTGTGTTCGGCAGTTTGCAACACATTCAAGCCCCATAAACCATTTGCCGCCGTATGCTGACCGGCAAACCAAATCAATGCCACAAAGAACAGTGCGCCAATAAGATTACCGAAATAGACATTCACCCAATTACAGATTAATTGCCGCCAACTGATTTTGCCACTGGCTTTAGCCACCACAATGAGTACTGTGGATGTGAACAAATCAGCCCCACAGATAATCACTAAAATCAGGCCAAGAGAGAAACACAGGCCGCCTACCAACTTCGCCAACCCAAATGCCACCACGCCAGCAGTGCCGGTTGTTGCTGTAATGTAGAAGACAAAAGCGATAGAGATGAATACACCGGCAGTCATGGCTAAATAAAAGGTGGTGGCCGGATTCTTAGTGGCTTTATATATACCAACTTGCTCTGCCAGTTTTGCCATATCAACCGGAAGGCGCAGATCAAAGGGATTTTCAATGCTCATTGATAACTCCTTACTTATTATTTTATCGGTGTAGGGGAATGAAAACTAAATA
>NZ_JAZGQE010000141.1:0-12835 GCF_048593885.1 Yersinia sp. 1252 StPb PI
CGCATCGCAGAGCTTAAGGGGGAGCGCTGTGAAGAGGTTGGCATTGACGCAGCTTACGTACTTCGACGCTTAGTTGAAATCGACCAGATGGATGTCTTGGACATTTTGCTCCCCAATGGCGAACTAAAGCCGATTAAAGATTGGCCCAAAACATGGCGGACCACGCTTTCTGGTATGGATGTCACGGAGATGTCCGGCGATGCCCCTGGCTTACTTAAGAAGATCAAATGGCCGGACAAGGTGAAGAACCTTGAACTGCTCGGTAAGCACATCTCAGTGATGGCATTTAAAGAGCAGATTGAGCAATCCGGCTCTGTAACTCACAACATTATGCCAGTCCCGACCTGTAACAGCGCTGACGAATGGGAGGCAGCCGCACAGCAACAGCAAAGCGAGGTATTAGGCAAATGAGCTACAACGTAGTTTGGAAGCCGTTACCTGGTTCTCAGTCGCTTTCGTTGAGTTGTCCGTGTGATGAAATCCTTTTCGAAGGAACCCGAGGGCCGGGTAAAACAGCCGCTCAGTTGGCACGGTTCCGGCGAAAGGTGGGATTGGGTTATGGCACATTCTGGCGCGGTGTCATCTTCGACACAGAATATAAGAACCTTGCCGATATTATTACCCAGTCAAAGCGCATGTATCGCCTGTTTGGTGATGGTGCTCGCTTTCTTGCCTCCGCATCGGAATTGCGTTGGGTCTGGCCCACCGGTGAAGAGTTACTTTTCAGGTTCGGCAAAGAAGAGAACGATTATTGGGACTATCACGGTCAAGAGCTCCCCTTTATCGGTTTCAATGAGCTGACAAAGCAGCCTAACGCAGACTTCTATGAGTCGATGTTCTCCTGTCGGCGGTCATCGTTCAGGCCACAAGATTACCCGCTACCTGATGGCTCGTTACTGCCAAATATCCCGCTTGAGACATTCAATACTACCAACCCGTTTGGCATAGGCCATACATGGGTGAAGAAACGCTTCATTGAGCCAGCGCCGCGCGGAACGATAATCCGTGATACTCAGATGGTGCCAAATCCGCAGACTCAGCAGGATGAGGAAATAACCCTTACGAGGGTAGCCATTCATGGCTCGTTTAAAGAGAACCCGTATCTCGACCCCGTTTATATCGCCTCACTGATGAATATCAAAGACCCGAATAAGCGTAAAGCGTGGGTTGAGGGTTCGTGGGATGTGACCAGTGGTGGACGGTTTGACCATCTGTGGAATGAAAGCATTCATGTTATCAAGCCATTTCGCATACCGGATAGCTGGACGGTTGATCGCTCTCATGACTGGGGCGAGTCGAAGCCATTTTCTAACCTTTGGTGGGCGCAGACTGATGGAACAAACGCAACGTTGCCAGATGGCTCAATATTTTGCCCGCCAGCAGGCTCATTGATCCTGATTGGCGAATGGTATGGTTGCCCACCGGATGAGCTGAATAAAGGATTGAACATGTCATCAACCAACGTCGCTAAAGGCGTCAAATGGATTGATGGGTGGTTATCTGGGGCAGATGATGAAATGCCAGAGGAAATGAAAGAGCAAGGGCAGCTACACCTAATGCCTGACATTTGTTCTGAAGTCATCCCCGGCCCCGCAGATGGAGCCATTTATAACACTGGCGACAATGAGCTATCCATCGCGCAGAAGATGGAAGATCAAGGCGTCACATGGATACCCGCGAATAAAAAGCCTGGATCACGAATTAACGGGGCATCCATATTTGCAGACATGCTTGAAGCTGTGATTGAGGGTAAGAAAACAGAATCAGGAATAGCTGAAAAACCAGCACTATATGTTTTTGATTACTGTCGCGGCTGGATAAGCCGTGTCCCAGTATTGGTACGCGACGAAAAGAATCCTGATGATGTTGACACTACTCAGGAAGATCACGATTGGGATGCCACGCGATATCGGGCATTACACTCACCACCAGAAATAGTCGGCATGTTGGTGCGTAAGCGCTGACGGAGGATGACGTGAGCAATAATATCGATATTAAAGCGTTATCCATGGCGGTAAACAGCCTGGCGATTGAACGCGCCCGAATGATGAACCTCAGTTTTGGTAAGTCAGGAAATACTAAGCGAACTCGGATATATCAGGAATTTGGATATCCAGAGAGCCTGACTTTTGATGAGTATTACAACGCCTATGAGCGGAATGCAGTGGCTGGGGCAGCAATAAAGAGGATGGTTGAAGGCTGCTGGGAAGATTACCCCGAAGTGTTTGATGGTGATAAATCACAGGACTCAAAGGGGGAAACCCAATGGGATAAAGCAACTAAGAAAGTGCTTAAGCGTTGTTGGAAGCAGATCAAAGATGCTGACCGTAGGAATCTTGTTGGGCGCTATTCGGCCCTATTGATTCAGCTACGCGATAACGCTCAATGGTCTGAACCGATAGTGGCAACCACCATCGGATCGCTCAAGGAGAAAGCACTCGTTAGGCTAATTCCCGTATGGGAGTCTCAGCTTGATGTTTCTGACTGGGATACTGACCCACTTAGTGAGAATTACGGTCAGCCTAAAATGTACTCCTATACCGAATTACCGGTTGAAGGACAGCATAGCGGCGCACCATCTCGACAAGTCAATATTCACCCTGATCGCGTTATCATCCTGGCTGAAGGTTCCGAGGATGGGACGCTAACCTCTGGCATTCCGCTGTTAAGGGCTGGTTTCAATAAGCTGCTTGATATCGAAAAGACATCTGGCGGGGCTGCTGAGGGCTTCCTAAAGAACGCCAGCCGCCAGTTAAATTACGAATTCGATAAAGAAGTCGATTTTAGTAAGTTAGCGAAGGCACTAGGTACAAATCTTGATGGGCTTCCTGATGCGCTAGATGAACAAGTTAAGAGACTAAATGACAGCACTGACAGCGCCTCATTTATGCAAGCGGGCAAGGCTACAGTTCTGGCTGTGACTGTTGCCGATCCTGAGCCAACGTGGCGTACCCTTGTTAATGAATTCTGCTCAACCCTACCCATGCCTTTCAAGGTATTAATGGGTATGCAAACAGGTGAACGAGCCTCGGCTGAGGATGCGAAAGACTGGGCCAAAACCCGCATGTCACGGCGTAATGGCTTCCTGTCTGACTTAATTGAAACCGTGCTTACTCGTTTCTGGACTATCGGCATTATTGATGAGCCACCAACTGGCGAGATTACAATCTCATGGTCTGACTTACTCGCACCCAGCAAGGCAGAGAAAATTGCTGATGCTGACAAGATGGCTGATGTAGCGGTTAAGACACAAAACGCATTTGGGCGTTCAGCTATTAAAGAGAACGAAATCCGGGCCGCCGCTGAGTTACCAACTTTACCAGAGTACGAGATAGAGCTACCACCGCTACCAATAGGAGACCCGTTGACCGATGATAAACAAACGTCCGGGCCTGCCGGTGATACCACGAAACAAAGCGGACCCAACTCAAAGCAGCCGCCAGGTAAATAAGATGCGCAGTGATATCGCCCAGCGGTATTACGACATCAAGGTAGCTCTCAGACAGCAATTCGATATTTATCTAACCGGTACCATTCAAACCAATAACTCTCAATCAAGCGCCATTATCTGCAATAACGAAGCAGATGAGCTGCCATCGCTTTATTACGTCAATGCCGGAGAGTTTATCTACGACATGGACGCAAGGCGATTGGCAGCGCTGCTGGAGATTGTGCAGACGATACTCGACGATTATCTGCTTGAGGGGAATAGTCAGAATATTTGGGCCATGTCATATGTCTCATCTGAATTTGAACGCGGCACATTAAATGCCTACACAAATCTTGCGGCGCAGTCCCCCGTATATGCTGCGCAAACCACGTTATCGCAATTGCTGTTTAGCGCACCTTACCTTAATCAGATACAGATGGCCTACGTACCAGTGTATAGCGACTGGAAAGGGTTATCAGATACCACTCGCGCTGATTTAGCTAACGTTCTGGCTGACGCTATAGGCCGAGGAATTAACCCGCGAGAGACTGCCAGCATAATCAGCAAGCGTCTTGATGTATCGATGGGTAAAGCTGAGAACATTGCTCAGACTGAGCAAGTTGGCGCATTGCGTCAGGCTCAATGGGCGGAAACAGAGTGGGCTAAAGAGCGTCTTGGACTGAATACCATGTTGCTGCATCTGTCAGCACTTAAACCAACAACGCGAATGACTCATGCTTATTGGCATGGTCGATTACGTACTGTTGCCGATGTGCGGGAGTGGTACAGCATTGATGGTAATAAATACCGATGTTATTGCAGCCAGATACCGGCAATTGTTGATGACAACGGCAAGCTTCTTAACCCTAACTTAATTGAACGCCTCATTGTTGAGCGCAAGCAGTGGCAAGAGATGGAAGGTATTTCAACTTAAAAGAGGTCAATATGATTGGTGTTTATTTCGAATCAAAGCGAGTAGGCAACATATCTTGCACACACGTTAAGATTGGCTCAGTCGAAGCAATAATGAAGCAAGTGGGTGATCGAAAAGTCATTAAATCACAAGGGCGAGGAAATGTTCGCCAGGTTAAATCTATCGTCAGAGCATTGCATAAAACAATTCAATAAAGAGGACACAGCATGTCACGCATCTGCGTAAACGTGCTGTCGGTCATCAACTCCGCTTCAAACATCACCTCAGAAATCATTGATGGCGTTGAGCACATCGTTGTGAAGGACGTCTGTCCGGTTATCGACGATATCGTGCTCAATGGCGGACTGTACCCGGCAGACGAGATTTCCAAAGGCTACCAGAGCCTTGAAGGTAAACCCATGCCGTATGGGCACCCGAAAATTGAGGGCCAATACGTCAGCGCGAGTAACGTGCGGGCTGTGAACGAATATCACATCGGTGCTTTTGCTCGCAACGTTCGTAAAGACGGCGATCGCGTACTGATGGATATGTGCGTTAACCGCCGTTATGCCGAAGCTACGGATAAGGGTAAGGAGGTCGTTAACCGACTAGACGACATGAAAGCGGGGAAAGAGGTTGAGCCAGTCGGCGTATCAACCGGGCTGAATCTGAATCGCTCAGCAGGCAAGGGAGTATCGAAGGGTAAAAAATACAACTGGATTGCCCGTAATCATGCCTATGACCACTGCGCAATTCTATTGCATGAGACGCCAGCCGGAACACCGCGGGAGGGGGTGGGGATTTTTGTTAATGCTGCTGGTGAAGAGCTTCAGATTGAAACGGTAAGCCTGGCTGATTCTACCGATTGCACCCGCGAAGGCTGGTTTAACAAGGTTCTGTTTCATTTCAGTACTAACTCGCAACTGTCCCACAGTGAAATCTATGAAGCTATTAGCAATGTGCTGAATGCTGGCCGTGAATTCGATATTCGTCGCTGGATTGAGTCCATTTACCCCAATTATTTCATCTATGAAGATGGCCCCAAGAAGTTTAAACAATCCTACCTAATCGATGAGTCGCAGACAGCGCAACTCGTTGGCGAACCAACCGAAGTCATTAAAAAAGTCGAGTACGACGAAGTTAAAACCAACGGAGAATTAAATCCAATGAAAGACATGATTACCAATGCGCTGAAAGCTGCTGGCAAGCCGACTGACGGCAAAACCGAGGCCGAGCTGCTGGATGCCTACAACCAACTGATGGCTAAGCCTGCTGACACCACCGTCAATACTGATGCTATTACCGCCGCAGTTAATGCCGCAGTAAAGCCCTTGAGCGACGAGCTTGCCGGGTTAAAAACTCAGTTAGCAGCCAATGCAGATAAAGAACTGGCGACCAAGCGAGCAGCAGTGAAGGCTAAATTCAAGCTTGAAGATGCCGCAGTTAATGCACTCGCAGGTGAGGCTTTGGATGGGTTGTTTGCTCAAACCCAATCAACTATTGGGCTAAATGGTGCGTTTAACCACGGTGATGCGCAGGACGATATGGCTGATTACATTCCGGGGAAGGTGGCGTAAATGGCTCGATATAACCGCATTAACATTGATGGCGCGGCAGAAACAGAAAACCGCCAAATGAAGGTTGCAGTATTGCCGGGCAGCCTGGCTTTTATCGGTTCAGATGACAAGTTCGACAAGTTTGTCACTGCTGGCGCGGGTGAGGGTGTCCAGCTTTATGCTATCGGCGTTGATTATCTGCAAGGTAAGCGAGTGACCGAAACTGTAGCGATTGGTGATATTGGAGTGGGCAACTATTTCGAGACTGGCCGATCGTTTGCAATGCTGGTGAAAGCAGCCGCCGCGTTGAATGTCGATACTCCTTTGGCTGTTGACGCGACTGGTGTTCTGCGCATTGGCGTTGTGGGTACCGATCACATTGTAGCTTACTCGAAAGAGAAGTTTACCGTTGGCGCTTCCGCTGAACTCGTCATCGTTCGCGCTGCTTAAGGAGATATGAATGTTAGTTTTTAACCACGCAGATGGGCATTTCAACAATGCCGCATATATGGCGCAGTACCGAGCGCTGCAAGAAGAACGCCGCATTGCTGCAAACGCACAGGCCAACATTACTGAAGGTCTGATCCAAGGCGGTATGCAGAACAGCGAAGCTTACGTTAAAAATGCCGCGGGCATTCTGACGCGTGACTTCTGGCAGGAAGTGGATAACCAAATCATCCAGATCCGCGACAATGACCAGGGCCGCGAGTTCTTAACTGACCTGCAATCAATCGGAACGCCGATTAACCCTGGCAAAACTGCGAAACTGTACACCGTTGGTCAGGATATCTCTGATGAGGTAACCATCTCTATGGATGCCCAGCCTCCTGTGTACAAAGACCATATCGATTTTGACACTGATGGCGATCCGGTTCCTGCCTTTACTGCTGGTTTCGGTGTGAACTGGCGTCACTGGACTGGACTCAAGTCTGAAAACATCGATTTAGTTGTTGAGTCTCAGGCTCGCAAGATGGTGAAGGTGTTCAGTCATATTGCCGACTATATGCTGGATGGCTCTTCACGTGCCAAGGCTGGCGGCTATGTTGGTCAGGGTATTCGTAACCACCGTAACACCAAGAAAATCGATTTAGGTGCTTCAGGTGCCAACATCAATCTGGTTACCGCAACTAATGACCAGATCATCGCGTTCTTTAACCAGGACTTCGCAAAAATTCTGGATGACAACTACATCGATGCTGTTGATGTGTTGTGGATTTCCCCAGAGATTCGCCGCCGTCTGGATGCGCCATTGTCTCAATCTGGTAACTATAAAGAAGGCACTCTGCGTGAGGAAATTCTGCGCTTCTCCCGCATTAAAGCTTTCCGATCCACATTCAAAATGAAGGGTAACGAATTCTTCGGTTACGTGAAGAATCGCGAATACATCAGCCCGTTAGTTGGTGCGCCGGTATCAACTGTTGCAGTGCCGCGCTTGATGCCAAACGCAAACTACGACTTCATGATCTGGGCGTTGATGGGTATTCAAATCAAGGCTGACGTTAACGGTCGTGGTGGCGTGTTCTATGCTGCTGACATGAGTTAAGGAGATGGGAATGGAAAAGTACGTAATCACTCGGCCTTGGATTGCTGGTCAGAAAGAGGGGGATGTGGTTGAACTACAAAAACTGCATCCCTCTTTGGTTTCTCATGTCCGCTTAGTTACTGATAACCGTGAATTTGAGGTTGCCACGCCATCCCCTGAAATTGACGAACTTAAAGCGGCACTCGTTGCCGCCGAAGCCGCGTTGAAAGCAAAGGACGATGAACTGGCCAGCGAAACCAATCGGGCAAATACCGCCGAAGCCGCGTTGAAAGCAGCAACTACAAAAGGGAAATAACAATGGCAGCCCAGATCACTCCCGCAGATGTTAAATCACTTCTGGCAGAACTGGGCTATGCCATCCCGGACGTTGTGCTGAATCTGATCATCTGCCAGGTGGATAAAATCGATACTTGCTTAGACGGGGCAGGCTATGACGATTGTATTCAGCAATTAATTAAGTTGTATGCAATAGCGCTAATGGCTGCCTCGTCTGGTGCCAGGAAGATTAAGTCACAATCAGCGCCATCAGGAGCGTCACGTTCATTTGAATATGGCGAGGCAGGGCTAACTCAGCTTCGTGACTCATTAGCCGCTATGGATACTTCTGGATGCACTAGCGGGCTTCCGATCACTGTTGGTAATCCGGTTGGGCTATTTATGACGGTAAGGGGAAATTGATGGATAAAGAAAAGCAGGAAGAGAAGCCTGATTGCCCAGACCAGTACGAGGATTACCTATCATGAGCAGCGCCGCAAGCTGGAGTTATACAGCAACCGCAACGTTATGGAAGAAGAGTGGGCCGCCAGATGAGTACGGTAAGCAGGCATGGCTTCCACCGATTCAGATCATGTGCGATTACGGCGGTGATGCTACCGCAAAGCTAGGTGGTATTGGTTTAGAGTTCGTTATCAAAAACACGCACTGGACTGAGTACGCTGACGCCGAGCGGGGCGACTATATCCTGATTGGCGATTCGGTAGCGACTGACCCGACCAAGGTGGATGGCGCGGACGAAGTAAGGCATATCATTCGTTACGCTGACACATTCGAGCGCATTGCGGACGACTTCGCAATTATCACGGGAGTCTGACATGGGTGCGAAGGTTAAAGGCATCAGAGCGGCAAAGGCCAATCTGGACAGGTTGATAGGCGATATTCAAGGCCGGAAAGCTGTCAGGGCGCTGACTAAGGCATTAATTATCGGAGCGTCACAAGCTGCACTCTACACCCCCATCGATACATCAACCCTTATCAACTCTCAGTTTCGTGACATCAACGTGAACGGCACCAGACTGACGGGGCGTGTGGGCTATTCGGCAAATTACGCCATGTATGTTCATGACCCGAATGTTAAACAAACGTTCCGCAGGGCCACGGCTGAGAAAGAGTTTCTCACCAAAGGTTTCGCGGATAGTAAACAAGCCATTGAAAAGGCAATTATGGAGGAAATGAAACTATGACTCCATCAATGCACCGGCGTGTTCGCGATTACTTTGTCGAGTCTGGGTTAACTACTGGCTTCACTACTCAAATGCTCAAGTGGCGTGACACTGGCAAGCTGACTGAACAATTCATTGTCTTCCGGCCCAATGGCGGTAGCTCAATTCGTAACGACCTTGGCAGTGAGTTTTATGTCTTGGTTGATGTAATTGGCGCGGTTAATGAGGATGAAGCAGCGGATAACGCAGCACAGGCAATAATCACGCACGTTCAAGCAAATCCGAATCCAAACGATTGTATTGGCTACATTGAAAACCTCGGCAGTATCCCATCACCCGTTACCACCACTGAAGGCCGCTTGGTCTACAGACTTCAATTCGCAATTAAATACGGCGACTAAGCCGAACTAATAGAGGTAAAAAATATGCAAGGTTGCCAAAATGATTACGGCAAGCTGGTTGGTCGCGTCGCCGTTTTACGGATGGCGTTTGGTTGCCCGGAAACACTACCAGAAGTAGCAGATTGGCAGCGCATGGGCGCGCTGACGACCAAGGGTCTCGACTACTCGATGAATACCATTTCTTCCGATGCGGATGACGCAAAAGGATTGGTAGAGAACTTGGTCACTAACATGGACTTGACCATTTCAGGCGAGGGCGAGTGGCGGAAGCGAGCCAAAGCAACTGAAGTCGGCCCGGTAAAGATGTCGAAATACATTTTCGATGAAGTCCAGGCTGGCCGCCAACCGGGCTTATGGGTTCGCTTTGATTTCCTCGGCGTGGATGATGGCACCTATATTCAGGGTTATTTCAATACCACTTCATGGAGTTCAGACTTCGGTTCCTCTGACTTCGCTACTTACTCCGGTGAGTGGAAAGTTGCTGATGCAGATTCTGTCACTTTCGTTGATGGCTCGGCGATTCCAGTTGCCAGCGTAACTGTGGCTCCGGCAACCAGTACTGGCGCGGTCGCTGCAACAGTTCAACTTACCGCTACTGTCCTGCCTGCGGACGCTACTGATAAAACTGGTGTATGGACAACCTCTGACGCAACCAAAGCAACGGTTAGCTCAGCAGGCTTGGTCACCCGCGTTGCAGTCGGCACAGCGACAATCACATTCACCACGAATGATGGCGCTAAAACCGGAACGAGTAATATCACTATTACCGCGTAATTATCACAAAGAGCATCTTATTGGTGCTCTTGATGATGGCTTTGCATTCTAGTCCACTCAGGTGGGCTTTTTGTTGTTACCTTTCTCCATATGTTCGCCGAGAAGTTTTATGAGTCGAAGATTATGCTCCTCAGTTTCTCTTAGAAGCACCGCAGCAAAAGGGTCCTCTTCCTCTAATTTTTTAAGGTAAGCCATTTTTTCGTCTAAGGTTTGGCTAATATTTAGTTCTTCCTCGTATCTACCAAATCTTTCAGTGTCAGCGTTTAGTTGCTCATCAGCCAGTGCATCCTGAAGTATCTGAACAATTTCAGAATTCATTGATCTGCCATTTTTCTTAGCTCGACCTGCTATGGCATCACGCATTCCGTCAGGCATCCTGACCGTAAATCGCTCTATAAAGTTTGGGTCATCTTTTTCAGTCATTTTCAGGGGCCGTAATTATTTATATAAAACACGGTAGCATCATATTGACATTACCCACAATGACATCATAATGATGTCAGACATCAAAATGATGCTATCTGAAAGAGGATAAAGTAAATGCAAGATGTTCTTTATACCGGGCGTAAGAACGATAGCTTTCAGCTTCGCTTGCCTGAGCTAATGAAGGAAGAAATTCGCCGTATGGCTGAAATGGATGGGATTTCTATCAATTCTGCGATTGTGCAGCGCTTAGCGCGGTGTCTGCGTGAGGAAAGGTCGAGTGCAGCATCAAAATAGTGAAGCCCTAACTACTCGCAATAGTCAGGGCCTCGATTTGTCAGCAACCTTAAGCGAGTCAACCGACATGAAAAGTATAGCGAATAATCAACTGACATTCCACAACACTAAGTTCAATGCTGTGCAATCTGGCGGGCAGGTTTGGTTAACGTCTAGTGAATTGGCGCAGGCGTTGGAATACTCCAGCACCAAGTCAGTAACTAACCTGTATAACCAAAATTCTGACGAGTTTACACCGGCGATGACTCAGGTCATCGAAATGATGACCATTGGAATAAACAACAACTTACGTAAAAAACGGGTGCGAGTTTTCTCTCTTCGCGGTGCTCATTTGTTAGGGATGTTTGCTAACACAACAGTAGCGAAACAGTTTAGAAAGTGGGCATTAGATGTGCTGGATAATGAAGTATCAGCTTTCCCAATTCCAGAAAAACGTCAATTCACAGATGAAGAATTGTGCACTCTCTGCTGGTTGTGGAGAAACGCGGTTTCGATGATCAGTAATTCCGCTGATGTTTATCCAATTTTACGCGCAGCAGAACACCGGCTGGCTGGTTCAGTATACTCAGCGGCCCATGAATATCCTCGCAACACCAACAAAGCGAGAGCGTTACTTGAGCGTGAGACGGCGCACATAAAAGCGGGACCGTTCACTGATGATAATTGGCGGGTGCTTAACCGTTTGAGGGTGGGGAAGTTGCTTAACTAATTTTGCCGAAACACAGGCAATAAAAAACCGCCAATGTGGAGTTGGCGGCTTACATCAACTAATGATTGGAGTCTTACATGCAACAATCTTTATCAACTGCTGTAAATGTAGCAAACCTTATCACGGTTGTCGATCTTGATGTTCCTCCAGTGATTGAGTGGCTGGGGGCGCGAGTCGTCACTACAGAGACTTTAGCTAAAGGTTACGGGACTGATGAAAAGAACATTCGTATGAATCTAGCCAATAACCGTGAGCGATTTGTCGAAGGGGTTCATTTGTTTACCCTGAAAGGAGATCAGCTACGCGAGTTCAAGGACAAAGCCAATGAAATTGGCTCTGTCGGTAAGCGAGCTAAAAGCGCGACGCTCTGGACAGAGAAGGGTGCTGCTCGTATGTCTAAGATTGTTGATACTGATGAGGCGTGGAATTTCTTTGAATTAATGGAAGAATCGTATTTCCATCCCCGGCAGGTAGCACTAGGTATCCCACTTACTTATGAACAGGCGTTAGAGGACTTACTTGGTAAAGTAAAAGAGAACCGCATTATTACCGAGAAACTCGATCAGGCTATCGAAACTAAAGCATGGATTGGAAAACGACGTGAAGCAACATCAATGGCAACGGCTTCTGTTGCTGTGCGTGAAAAGAATAAGTTGGCTGAACGTTTAGGTGAAAGCAAGAAACATGCGGCAATTATTCCGGTAGAAAAGAAAGTGGGACTTGAGTTTAAGTGGCAACCACTGCGCAAGTGGTGTCGCGAAAATGGCGTAGAGCCTCATGAGGTAGAGGACAAACGCTTCGGCACTGTAAAATCTTGGCCTCGAGCAGCATGGCTGGCAGTTTACGGTGTAGACCTGCGCAAAATATTCTAAATATCGGAATATCACACCAAAACCCAACCCACTTAACTGTGGGTTTTTGCGTTGCCTTGCACCATCCCCCTGCTATCATGTAACGAACTGTTATGGATGGGGATAAGGATATGAAGAAGGTTGCAGCAATTTTAATAATTGCCTGTTCGATTGTATTGGCAGGATGCGATCAAAAACCACAAGCGCCGTTTGGATTTAAGTGGGGGCAAAGCGTAGAAGATGTGAAGAAGTTGAGTCTGCCTGATTTTAAAGTGGATGGAGAAGCAAATACCGTACAAATTGTTAGTACTGATGGTGCCCCATCCAAGGTTTATGACGCAGAAAGATTTCTTTTGGTATTTATGCCGCATCTTGGGCTAACAAACATAAAGATGTATAGTAAATCAGTAGATGAAAATAGCTTTTATTTTAATAATGGCAGAAGCTTATATTTGAAGTTGTCGTCAATGCTTGAAGAAAAGTATGGTATCCCGAAGAA
>NZ_JAZGQE010000142.1:0-12550 GCF_048593885.1 Yersinia sp. 1252 StPb PI
GGAATAATAGCGTCAACACCAGTGAAACAGTCACACGATAAGAATAAGCCAAGCTGCTTTGTTTTCTCTCTTTATATATACAAAGCAGGACGTCTTGATGCTTTCTAAAATTGTTCTTTCAGAGGATTTAATAATGAAAAAGTTAATCTTACCCTGCTTAATAACCACATTAATAGCTTCCCATGCCGCTTGGGCGGATGACAGTAAAGTGCCACAAAAAGCCAATAAACCATTCACTATCGGTGTAGTGGTTACCCAATGCTGAAAAACACCGGATATTGAGAGCGCGTTTTGACAAATTTAAGTGCATTGCCGAGGCGTTAAGCAGAGTCATGTAGCGGCATCACAGGCAGAATTTAGTAAAAAACACAATAACATCATCCTGCCAGAACCACCGATAAGTGCGGAAAATGAGATCCACCCGTTATAAAGAGGGTGGAGCCGTCGCCTCGCACTGACAATCTATAGTAAAATTCTTGTTAAAGTCATACTAAAAAATATCGGCTTGGTTCTTCTATCGATTACTAACGATTGTTTCTGTTATCGAACGCTTTCGCTAACTGATGTTGAATGTGAGAAAAATATGTCAAACAAACCGTTCCACTATCAGGATCCCTTCCCGTTAAAGGAAGATGATACTGAGTATTACCTTGTCAGTAATAATCACGTCTCGGTTACCCAGTTTGAAGGCCACGACATGCTAAAAGTCGAGCCAGAAGCCCTGACCCTCCTCGCCCAACACGCTTTCCACGACGCCTCATTCCTGCTACGCCCCGCTCACCAAAAGCAAGTTGCCGCTATTTTGGATGACCCAGAAGCGAGCGAAAATGACAAATATGTTGCTCTGCAATTCCTGCGTAATTCGGAAATTTCCGCCAAAGGGATTTTACCGACCTGTCAGGATACCGGCACCGCAATTATCGTCGGCAAAAAAGGCCAACGTGTTTGGACCGGTGGCAATGATGCAGAAGCCCTGTCACGCGGCGTGTATAACACCTTTATTGAAGATAACCTGCGCTACTCGCAAAACGCGGCGCTGGATATGTACCAAGAAGTGAACACCGGCACCAACCTGCCAGCACAAATTGACCTGTACAGCACTGAAGGCGAGGACTACAAATTCCTGTTCGTCACCAAAGGTGGCGGTTCAGCCAACAAGACCTATCTGTATCAGGAAACCAAGGCGCTGCTGTCTCCGGGCAAGCTGAAAGAGTATCTGGTCGAGAAAATGCGCACCTTGGGTACCGCGGCCTGCCCGCCATACCATATCGCCTTTGTGATTGGTGGGACGTCGGCTGAAAGTACCCTCAAGACCGTCAAGTTAGCCTCAACCAAATATTATGATGGTCTGCCGACTGAAGGGAATGAGCACGGGCAAGCTTTCCGTGATACCGCGCTGGAACAAGAGCTACTGGAAGCGGCACAGGACTTAGGTTTAGGCGCGCAGTTCGGCGGCAAATACTTTGCTCATGATGTGCGGGTGGTGCGTTTGCCGCGTCATGGTGCATCCTGCCCTGTCGGGATGGGGGTCTCCTGCTCTGCCGACCGTAATATTAAAGGCAAGATTAACCGCAAAGGGATTTGGCTGGAAAGGCTAGAGCAAAACCCAGGGAAATATATTCCTGAGCATTTGCGCCAGAGCACCGAAGGCAAAGTGGTTAAAATCGACCTTAACCGCCCAATGGCCGATATCTTAAAAGAGCTGTCTCAGTATCCGGTATCAACCCGCCTGTCACTGAGTGGGACGATTATTGTTGGCCGTGATATTGCCCATGCAAAATTAAAAGAACGGTTGGATAACGGTGAAGGTTTGCCGCAATACATTAAAGATCATCCGATCTACTACGCCGGGCCGGCCAAAACACCGGAAGGTTATGCATCAGGTTCCCTCGGGCCAACCACCGCGGGCCGCATGGATTCCTACGTGGACCTTCTGCAATCCCACGGCGGCAGCATGATCATGCTGGCAAAAGGCAACCGTAGCCAGCAAGTGACCGATGCCTGTCACAAACATGGCGGCTTCTATTTGGGCAGCATTGGCGGCCCAGCCGCAGTATTGGCACAAAACAGCATTAAGAGTCTGGAGTGTGTGGAATATCCTGAACTGGGTATGGAAGCCATCTGGAAAATTGAAGTGGAAGACTTCCCAGCCTTTATCTTGGTAGATGATAAAGGTAATGATTTCTTCCAACAGATCCAGGCATCAAGATGTAACCGCTGCGGTTAACATTAAAATCCAACCTCGGTGGTTTCGCCGGGGTTGGATTTATTACAAATAAAAAATTTACAGATAAAAAGCAGATAAAATTTCGAATAGTTTTTAAGCACCCCACTGGTGCAATTTATTAACCTCCGCCATTCTCTTCGCTATGCTCTACATGGATAATCTCGCCATTTTGCTTTTCATCATCCACAGTTAGCGCCGACCACCAGCCCCAAACGAATGAACCATTTACGTGCAACGTAAAGCCCTGATTTAGTGCAACGAATTTCAATTTTACTATTTGATTTTTATTGAAAATTCTTCGTTGACAATAACTCTGATTACTTTTTATAGTGACCCTGACTTCTCCGCAAGAACGCCAACGTTGTCGGCTTGTGGTTATGGCAATAGAGCCCTCGCAATGTCATCTGACTTTGCCGGGCTTTTTTTTTGGCTTTTTTTCAGACCCACTTTTTTAACCAATATCAGGGGTACTTATGTCCAGAATAAAACGGTCAAGAATAAAATGTCATTACGCTGCGCTCTCAATCGCGCTGGCAACTGCATTTGCCGTGACCTACTCAGGTATGACGATCGCGGCAGAAAAACCGGTGAAAATTGGTTTATTGGAAGATGCTTCCGGTAACTTTGCTTTGCCGGTTATTCCCAAAATTCATGCCACAGAACTGGCAGTAGAAGAAATCAATGCCAAAGGCGGCATACTCGGACGCCCAATCGAGTTGGTCAAATACGATACGCAATCCGATAACACCCGCTTTCAACAAATGGCTCGCCGCTTAATTAAAAATGACAAAGTAGATGTGATATTCGGGGCGTTTTCCAGTGCCTCACGCGAAGCTATCCGCCCGATAATGGATCGTGAAAAGCAGCTCTATTGGTATAACAATCAGTATGAAGGCGGCGTGTGTGACTCCAATGTTTTCGTCACCGGCGCCGTGCCTGAACAGCAGTTCTCAACCCTGATCCCGTGGATGATGGAGAAGTACGGCAAAAAAGTTTACACCATTGCTGCCGACTATAACTTCGGGCAAATCTCGGCTGAATGGGTGCGCAAAATTGTGGAAGAGAATGGCGGCACCATGGTGGGTGAGGAGTTTATCCCGCTGAGTGTTTCGCAATTTGGTCAAACCATTCAGAACATCCAGAAAGCCAAACCTGATTTCGTGATGACTTTGCTGGTCGGGGCGAACCAATCTTCTTATTACGAGCAACAAGCCGCAGCAAAATTGAACTTGCCGATGGGGAGTTCAGTTAACGTCGGCCAGGCTTATGAACACAAACGCTTTAAAGCCCCGGCACTGAAAGATATGTATATCACGGCTAACTACATTGAAGAAGTGGATAGCCCCGCCAGTAATGATTTCAAACAGCGTTTCCACGCCAAATTCCCGAATGAACCGTACATCAATCAGGAAGCGGCCAATGCCTACGACGCAGTTTATCTGTACAAAGCGGCGGTAGAAAAAGCGGGCAGCACCGATATGGACGCAGTGCGTAAATCACTGGAAAGTGGTGATATCTGTACCGATGGCCCTTCAGGAAAAGTCTGTATCGATCCGAAAAGCCATCATTTGAGCCACACCATCTATCTGGCTCATGTCAAAGATGACCACTCAATCGAGATCCCGAAAGTGTGGGCCGATATCAAACCGTATTGGTTGGGTGAAGCCGGTTGTAACTTGCCGGTGAAACCGGATAACAGCCAATACACGCCATCATCTCCGCCGAAAAAGGCCTAAACCACGCTAATGACAAAGCTATTGATAGCTTGGTGAGTGAAGGGGTGACCACACCTCGGGGCGCTCCGGTGGCTTACGCACTTGTATTTGAAACTAAGAGCGACCCCAACGGCACGTTTCCCCTTCATTTGACTTTGTCAGCAGTTTGAACGGGCTATTTTATAGGGAAGTCACCGCTTGAGCGGGCTTCCCTGTGTTATCCATTTTCAATAGTGTCAATCAGGACACCAGGGATTGCCAAACGATGTTAACGCTATCCTTTCTCTATTCGGTGATTTATCAGTTTGGCGATAACTTCGCCTATCTGGTGCTGGCAGCACTGGGGCTGGCGGTTATTTTTGGCATGATGGGCGTGATAAATCTGGCACATGGCGAATTCATTATGTGTGGTGCTTATGTCACCATCCTGATGAACAAGGCAGGCTTGCCACTGCCTTTTGCCATGCTCGCCGGTACCTTAGCGGCGGCGTTCTTCGGCGGGGTGGTCGAGCGCCTTGTGGTGCGCCATCTCTATGGCCGTTTGTATGATTCGGTGGTGGCGACGTGGGCTATCAGCCTGATTGTGCAGCAAAGTATGTTGCTGATCGCCGGTCCATCACTGGAGGGATTGTCTACGCCTTTCGGCTCTTTCACCCTTGGCGAATACTCGTTTGCCACTTACCGCGCATTACTGCCCTTTTTCGCCATTGCCATATTAATGGTGCTCTATTGGTTGTTCTTCCACACCAATTACGGCGTCTGTGCCAGAGCTACCATTCAAAACGCCCGCATGGCCTCCTGTCTGGGGTTAGAAACTGATCGTATTTATACCCTGACATTCGCGCTGGGCGCAGGGCTGGCGGGGCTCGCAGGTGCCATTTATGCCCCGACGCTAACCGCCGTACCCACCATGGGCAGCAGCTTTATTGTTCAAGCCTTTGTTTCGGTAGTGGTCGGTGGCGCCAATGTACTTGTTGGCACCATTCCTGCAGCAATTGCCTTAGGTGCGATACAAACCGGGCTGAACTCCTGGTATGGGCAACTGGCGGGGCAAATTGGCTTACTGGTCACCGCTGTCTTGGTTATCCGCTTACTGCCTAACGGTATTGGCAGCCTGTTTACCCGTAACCGCTAGGAGCCTAATGTGACAATGACCTCTGTTAATTTATCGACGGTGAAGCAACGCACGCCATCCACCACTCGGCTGGCGGCACTGTTAATTCTGGCCGGCGCACTCGCGCTGCCGTTAGTGGTCGATAGCGCCATGATAGGCGACTTCTCCTACTTCCTACTCTGGACCTTCTGTGCCATCGGATTGGCCGCAATGTGGGGGCATGGCGGCATTTTATCTTTCGGGCAGACCGCCTTCTTTGGCCTTGCCGGTTACACCTATGGCGTGATGACGCTGAATTTTGGCGATGGGGTACTCTCCACCTGGTCGGGTCTGGTCATGGCACTGCTAGTGGCTGCCACCGTGGCGGCGGCACTGGGTTATCTGATGTTTTACGGCGGGGTGACCGGTATTTTTATCGGCATTGTGACGCTCTCTTTCACGCTGGTATTGGAAACCTTTATGTCCCAGACCGCTGGCCCGCAATGGGCTATCGGCAGCGCGCGACTGAATGGGTTTAATGGTATGTCAGGTATGCCGCCACTCTCCCTACCGTGGTTTGGCGGCGAATTACTGACACTGGAAGGCAATGCGTTCTACTACCTGATTATCGTGCTGCTCGCGGGGGTTTATTGGGCTGTTCGGCGCTTATTGCGCTCCGATTTTGGCCTGACACTGGCCTCTATCCGTGAGAACCCACGTCGGGCAGAAATGCTCGGTATTGATATCCGCCGCTATCAATTACTGGTGTTCGTGCTGGGTGGCGTGCTCTCCGGGTTATCCGGCGCACTTTATACCCTGTGGGGTTCTTACATTACCCCCTCTTCCATGGGGCTAACCGCCGCCGCGATGCCGGTTATCTGGGTAGCGACCGCTGGGCGTAAAAACATTTTCGGCACGGTGGTCATCACTGCCCTGCTGGTGTGGTTATCCCAATGGTTGGCTATCTATGGCAGCGAATACGCCATGATTTTGCTGGGTGCCATTTTGCTGTTTGTAGTGCTGGCCGCCCCTAATGGCCTATTACCTTGGCTGGCAGAGAAAATCACCCGCTTATCTGCCGCACGTCAGAAGAAAGGGGAATCGCTATGAATCAGGTATCACAGGATTTGATCCTCGAAACCCGTGGGCTGAGTAAGCGCTTCGGTGGCATTCAGGTTATCAATAAGGTCGATTTGCAAATACGTCGCGGTGAAGTGCGCTGTGTCATTGGCCCGAATGGCGCCGGTAAAAGTACCTTTTTCAAATTACTGACGGGTGAACATACGCCAAGTGATGGGGATATCCGTTTCTTCAATCGTCGGCTGAATACTTTAGCACCGTTTCAGCGCATCAGGATGGGCATGAGCATTAAGTTTCAGATCCCCGGTATTTTCCCTGAATTGACCGTTGAGCAACATTTGCAATTATCACTCAGCCACTTACGCCCAGAGGTTCGCTCACAAGCGGTCAGTGTCGATGAGCTACTCGAGCGCTTTAAGCTCAGCGCTGAATACCATCAGTTGGCCGGTAACTTGTCTCACGGCAAAAAACAGTGGCTGGAAATTGCGATGGCTGTGTCGCTGCAACCGACGTTGCTAATGCTTGATGAGCCGGTGGCGGGCTTATCTATTGATGAAACCTATCTCACTGGCGAGCTGATTAAGCAGATGCAGAGTGATGGTCTGACGCTGATGGTAGTGGAACACGACATGACATTCGTGCGCCAGATTGCCTCACAAGTCACGGTCCTCCATGGCGGGCAGGTTTTTGCTGACGGCAATGCCGCCGACGTGTTGGCCCGTGAGGATGTGGCGGATATCTATTTGGGGAAAGCGGTATGAATAACGTGGTGTTGCAAATAGAGGGGCTGACCGGCGGTTATGGCGGTGGGCAAGTGCTTAATGGCGTAACACTGCAACTGCACGCCGCAGAAGTCTTAGGTTTGATTGGCCGCAATGGGGTGGGGAAAACCACACTGATGCGCACTTTAATTGGCGCGGTACCGACGAAACAAGGCAGCATTTTGTTGGGCGAGACTGACATCACCCTAGCCTCACCGCAGCGCCGTGCCCGCTTGGGGATGGGTTACGTCCCGCAAGGACGTGAAGTGTTTGCTGGTCTGACGGTGGCGGAGAACCTGCAAGTCGGCATGCAGTTTGTACGAGAACACCGTGAGTTTGCTAAAGACTTGCTGGAGCGGGTGCTGGATTACTTCCCCATCTTGCGCCAAAGGCTCAAACAAAAAGCCGGCACCATGAGTGGCGGCGAGCAACAACAATTGGCTATCGCCAGAGCCTTGGTCGGCTCACCCAAAGTATTACTGTTGGATGAACCCTCGGAAGGTGTTCAGCCCTCTATCGTCAATATCATTGCCGATACCCTGGTGCGCATTGCCCGCGAACTGCATGTGGCGGTGATTCTGGTTGAACAGGATATCGCGATGATCCAGCGGGCCGCACAACGGTGCGCGGTGATGGACAAAGGCCAAATAGTAGAAAACCTGACCCAACAACAACTTTCTGATGATCTTTTAATGCGCCGTCATCTGGCTTTGTAACCGGATGCCCTTATTACGTGGAGAATTGCTAATGAAATGGCTGGAAGAATCAATCATGGTCAAACGCGGTGTCGGTGCTGGACGTAAACCGGTGACCCATCATCTGACCGAAGAGATGCAAAAAGAATTTCACTATACCATCGGCCCCTACTCAACACCGGTGCTGACCATTGAGCCTGGTGATCGGGTGATTGTCGATACCCGCGATGCCTTTGAGGGTGCCATTAGCTCAGAGCAAGATATTCCGAGCCAACTGCTTAAAATGCCCTTTCTCAACCCGCAAAATGGCCCAATCATGATCAATGGTGCCGAGAAAGGGGATGTGATTGCAGTTTATATCGAATCCATGTTGCCGCGTGGCGTTAACCCGCACGGCATCTGTGCCATGATCCCCCATTTTGGCGGGCTGACCGGAACAGATCTAACCGCCATGCTCAATGACCCACTGCCAGAAAAAGTGCGCATGATTAAGCTCGACAGCGAAAAGGTCTACTGGAGCGAGCGCCACACCCTGCCCTATAAACCTCACATTGGCACCCTAAGTGTGTCGCCAGAAATTGACTCAATCAATTCACTCACGCCGGATAATCACGGCGGAAATATGGATGTCCCGGATATCGGGCCGGGGAGTATTACTTATCTGCCGGTGCGCGCCCCCGGAGGACGCCTGTTTATTGGTGATGCTCATGCCTGTCAGGGGGATGGGGAGATTTGCGGCACCGCGGTGGAGTTCGCCTCAATCACCACTATTAAAGTGGATTTGATTAAGAACTGGCAACTCTCCTGGCCACGAATGGAGAACGCCGAAACCATCATGAGTATCGGCAGTGCGCGCCCGTTAGAGGATGCCACCCGCATTGCTTATCGCGACCTGATTTACTGGCTGGTGGCCGATTTTGGCTTCGAGCAGTGGGATGCCTACATGTTACTGAGCCAATGCGGCAAAGTGCGGCTGGGCAACATGGTCGACCCGAAATACACCGTCGGCGCGATGCTTAACAAAGAACTTTTAGCGCAGTAAAAACAGCTAGCACAGTAAAAGTTCTAGACCCTAAATAATTCGAGTTGCAGGAAGGCGGCAAGTGAGTGGCAAATCAGCCAGGAACCGATTTGAACGCTGTTTGCAGCGGCCTCGCAGAGGCGAGGCCCATGGACGGGCCGAGTAACGAGGGCAGCCAATCCCCTGCAGCTTGAAGTATGACGGGTATTCATCGAGTTTGGATAAGCAGGTGCCTATGAGTTCAGATACACCGGTCAACATTGGCTTACTGTACTCCTTCAGCGGTGTGACGGCGGCACAAGAGCTGTCGCAATGGCGGGGAGCAACACAGGCTATTGCCGAAATTAACCAAAATGGCGGCATCAACGGCAGGCCACTGAATGCGATTCATTTTGACCCACAATCTGACGATACGCAGTTCCGTGCCTTGGCCGAACAATTGATCGTCGAACATGAGGTTAATGTGATTTTTGGCGGCTACACCTCCAGTAGCCGTAAAGCCATGTCACCCGTCGTCGAAAAGTACCGTCGGCTGCTGTTCTACTCGCAACTGTATGAAGGTTTTGAGTTTTCGGAGAATATCTTTTACGGCGGCGCGGCACCTAATCAAAACTGTGTACAACTGGCGGACTATCTCACCGGGCAGTTTGGCGCGCGGGTTTATTTGATTGGCTCCCGTTATATTTACCCTTATGAATGTAATCGCAACATGCAGGAGTTAATTCTGCAACGCCACGATGGCGCGGTCATTGGCGAACGCTATTTAGATCTGAATGCACCTTATGAGGCGTTTCTGCCCATCATTGAGGAGATAACCAAAAAGCAGCCCGACTTCATCTTCAGTACCGTGGTAGGTCAAACAGTCCCCTTTTTGTATCAGGCTTATCAGGCTGCGGGGCTGGATCCTGGCCGCATGCCAATTGGCAGTCTGAATACATCAGAAACCGAGATTGCCATTATGGGGGCACAAGTGGCACAGGGCCATTTCAGTTCAGCTCCCTATTTCCAAAGCATTAGCACCAAAGCAAATCAATCAGCACTTAAACAATTCCATCAACAATTTGGGCCGGGACTCACCACCGACATGAATTGGGAAGCCACTTACAGCCAGGTACATCTGTTTGCCAAAGCCATGGCAGAATGCGGCAGCGACCATATCTTCCCGCTGTCTGCCGCACTGCGTGGGAGCCAATTTGATGCCCCTCAAGGCCGCATTCGTATTGACCCACTGAATCAACATACCGGACTGTATCCACGCATTGGTATGGCGAATGAGCATGGGCAATTTACCATCGTGCAGGAGTCTCGCCGTATCGTCGAACCCGACCCCTATATGACCAATCAGATTCAGGGCGATTGGGTCACGAAGTTAACGACAGTGGGGTATCCACATGCGACCTAGCGATAGCAGAATCAGTGCGACCGCCCTATTACTCAGTCGTGGGATCCGTTGTGTGGTGTTACATCCCGACGACGAAGACGGTGCCACCCTCACCAATCATTTACGCCGAATGGGGTTTAAGGTTCAGGCTTTCTGGCCTACCCCTGAGCAACTCCCCGCCGATACGGATCTGATTTTCTATGCATTACAGTCAGATAACCCGGAACCAGATGTGTCATGGCTCAACCCTAACAAACATGCCCTGATAGCAGTTATTACCTATGAAAATCCGACGTTTATTGATCAAGCACTCAATATGGGCGCGGGCACCTCGATAACCACTCCCATTCGTGCCTCAGGCTTATTGTCAGCCATGGTGTTTGCTTTACACCATGCCCAACAGCAGCGGCAGATGAGTGATCGAATCGAACGGCTGGAGAAGAAAGTGCTCGGGGTTCGCCAGGTCAGTGAGGCCAAAGCCATCCTGATGCGGATGCACAGCATTGGTGAAGAGCAGGCTTACGACATCCTGCGCCATCAGGCCATGGATAAGCGCATTACCGTCGAAGAGATCTCGTGTGCATTGATTCAGGCCAACGATATTTTCTCTTGGACCACCCCAGCTGCTGCTAATAGTCGGAAGAATTGAGTTTAATTGCCGCTATATGCCGAACCTAAAACTTATTATTTATGAGGATAATCATGTCGATAACGTCTTTTCTTGCAGCCACAATTCAATTTGAACCCTTAATGTTTGCCAAAGAAGCGAATGTGCGTCAGTTACTGGCATTGGTTGAACAGGCGGCACAGAAAGGTGCTCGTCTGATTACCACGCCAGAAATGGCGACCACCGGTTACTGTTGGTTTGATCGACAAGAGATTGCGCCCATGGTCGAAACCGTCCCCGGTGAGAGCACCGCCCGCTTTGCGCAACTGGCACAGCGCTATCAATGCTATATCGTCTTAGGGATGCCAGAAGTGGATCCGCAAACAGCGCTGTATTACAACAGTGCGGTACTCATCGGGCCACAGGGGGTGATTGGCTGCCATCGCAAAAGCCACCCCTATATTTCAGAGCCTAAATGGGCTGCTGCGGGTGACGTCGGGCATCAAGTGTTTGATACAGCGCTGGGACGTATTGGCATGCTGGTGTGTATGGATATTCATTTTCCCGAAACGGCCCGTCTGCTGGCACTGGATGGTGTTGATGTCATTTGCCATATCAGCAACTGGCTGGCAGAGCGCACTCCGGCCCCTTACTGGATCAGCCGGGCCATGGAAAATGGCTGCTATCTGTTGGAAAGCAACCGCTGGGGATTAGAGCGCGGCGTGCAATTTAGCGGTGGCAGTTGCATCATTGAGCCTGATGGCAACATTGCTGCGGTAGTGGATGGCGGCGATGGAATTGCTTATGCCGAAATTGACATCAGCCGTAGCCGTCAGCGTCAAGTGTTAGGCGAGTTAGTGTTTGAGCAGCGCCGCCCTGACTATTATCACGCGCTATTAAGTGACAGTTTTTTGTGGAACCCACAGGATTTCTTTGGGCTTTACGGGCAACGGCCGTTGCCGCCCGGTAAGCAGAGCCGGATCACGGTAGCGCAGTTCTCCCCAACAGAACGGCTGGAGGACAATTTGGCAGCAATTACCGCCCTGACAGAAGAGGCGGTGTTACAGCAAGACAGTGAGCTTATCGTGTTCCCGGAGTTATCCCTGACCGGTTATCTCGCGGGTGCGGCTCAGGCCCAAACACCAGAAAGTCCCGCGGTGCAGGCGCTGGCTCGTCTGGCTATAAAGTTACGGGTATATCTGGTAGTAGGAATGGCCGAAAAACAGCAAGATAAGTGCTACAACACCCAGATTCTGTTGGGGCCGGAGGGGGTCATTGGCACCTATCGGCAAATACATCTGTCTCGAGCACATCAAGCGTGGGCTAGCGCTGGGGAGCACTGGCGCGTATTTGATACTGCGCTCGGAAGAGTCGGATTGCTGCTGGGCCATGATGCACTGTTACCCGAATCAGCACGTATTTTGGCCCTGATGGGATGCGATATTATCGCCTGTTCCGCCGCACTTCCTGCGGGGTTCACTGCTGCGCATGCGGGCAGTGTCGTGGTGCAAAACTATCCGATTCCAATGGGAGCCGACCCGCTACACTGGCACTTATTCAGAACCCGCGCGGGGGAAAATAATCTTTATCTGGCCTTTGCCAATGCTGTCGATGACCTCAATCAGCAAGGAGGATATAGCGGAATATTCGGGCCGGAAACCTTCACTTTCCCACGTCTTGAGCGGCTGCTGTGGCAAGAAACGCAAGCCGTAACACAAACCATTAATACCGCGTCTCTCGCCGGCAGCCCCTACCCAACCAATGTAGTGCGCCGTAAAGATCTGGTCACCATGCGCCAGCCCCATCACTACAAACCGTTACTGAATTAGTCCCTCTCCCTGACTAACCTCGGATAAGTATTACCGGGGTTAGTGCTATAACCGCGCCATTCTGCACATATGTGCAAAACCAACCACATCACGCAAAATAAAAATGTGATCACAATCCAAATTTTGTCGTCAAGATCGTTG
>NZ_JAZGQE010000143.1:0-12437 GCF_048593885.1 Yersinia sp. 1252 StPb PI
GTGGTATTTCCGCAGCAGGCGAGGTTATTTTCTACTCTTGTCCCCTCAGAACCAGCGAATAAAAAACCTGCTATTTGAATTTTTTTGCGCTTTCCTAAGAAGAAATTGCGTAGTGCGCCGCATTTTTAAACAAAAATTCAATAAACTAAATATTTTTTGATGCGGATCAAGACACATTTCCTTTGTTTAGTGTTAATGTTAATAAATCTCATTATCAACTTCATGTGCGTTACTCATATTATGCGAACTTGGCACAAACTCTTTCTGCTTTGCTGCTGTTGGTGGCTATCAGCCTCATTAGCCTGGGCTGCGACGGATTACCCGCAGTTGGTTAATGATATCCAATCCCGTCTCGATAAAACGTCTCAGTTGTACCAACAACAGAACAATGATGAAGCCCGTACTACGGTGCAGATGGCGTACTTTGAAGTTTTCGAAAACCTCGAAGGCCCGATTCGTATCAATATCTCTGCCCAGAAGAGTTACCAGATGGAAGCCGCTTTTGGCGAAATCCGGCGCATGATTGGGGAGGGCAAACCGCAAGCGGAAGTTGATAATAAAATTAATTGGCTTAAAAGTGAACTCACTGCGGTACTGCCTATACTGACCGATGGGCATAAACTTAATGCAGAACAGCAACATGCAGCCTATGAAAACAGTGAAATTGCACTGTACTGGCAGCAGAGTTTCAAAATCATTGATGACTTACTGGCACAAGCCATAAGCGAATATCAAGAAGGGAAGTTCGCCGCGGCCAGTGAAAGCGTGCAACAGGCTCATTATCAGGGTTTTAAAAACTCTGAAATGGAAATGTCAGTGCGGGGCAATCGTTCCGCACAAGCAGCGGCGGCAATTAACCAACAATTTACCGCATTAATCGATCTCACCCGCAAGCCAGACCAAATAACGGAAGTTGCCTATCGTGTCACCGGTTTACTGCAAACTATCGAAGACACCCTGCCAGGCTTACCCACAACGCGTGAACAGCAACCAGTCACCGCAGATCAAGCCAACGTTGGGCAATCTTCGGCATCGGCTGCTAATTCTGACGGACAAGCTAATGCCGATTGGGCTGCGGTTTCCAGTAAGATAAATCAGGCCATCAGCGATGCTATCAGTCAGTACCAAAAGGGGCAGACTACACCGGCAATGATGGCTGTACAGGATACCTACTTTGATTTGTTCGAAGCCAGTGGCATGGAGAATAAAGTTGGTTCACGTGATGCTGCATTTAAATCGACGTTAGAGGGGCATTTCACTCGTTTAGTCAGTCTGATGAAAGCCGGTCAGCCAGTCGAACAGTTACAAGCCGAAGCAGTTGCGTTGCAAAAGGATTTGGCCAGTGCTGTAGAGATGCTGGGTGGGGGGGATGAAACCAACTGGAGTCTGTTCATCTACAGCCTGCTGATTATTGTGCGTGAAGGGCTGGAAGCTTTACTGATTGTTGCCGCGATAGTGGCTTATCTGGTGAAAAACAACCATCAGGATAAATTACCGCTCATTCGCCAATCCGTCGTAGTGGCCTTAATCGCCAGCGTGCTAACCGCTTTCGTCTTCCAGTGGTTATTTGCTAATTCAGGGCAAAGTCGTGAGTTATTAGAAGGTTTCACCATGATGATTGCCGTGGTGATGCTGTTCTCAATGAGTTACTGGTTATTGTCGAAGACTGAAGCACGGCAATGGAAAGCTTATCTCGAAGGGAAATTTTCTAAGTCACTCAGTAGTGGATCGATGGTCGGGTTATGGCTGACAAGCTTCCTGGCGGTGTATCGCGAAGGTGCTGAAACTGTACTGTTCTATCTGGCCCTGATGGGCGATGCCAGTACCACTAGCGGCCACTTGTCGATTCTGGCAGGTTTTGGCGTTGGCTGTGTATTCTTGCTGGCAGCTTATCTGGTTATGCGCTTTACCGTAGTCAAATTGCCACTCAAACCCTTCTTTATGTTTACCGGTGGCTTTATGTACCTAATGGCGTTTGTATTTGCCGGTAAGAGTGTTCTTGAACTAATTGAAGGTAAATTGTTTGAGCCGACATTGCTATCGGGCGTACCTGAAATCAGTTGGTTGGGGATCTATCCATATCTGGAAACATTGATTCCTCAAGGGATATTACTGATTGCTGCGCTGGTTGCTCTTTGGGTAATGCAACGGCGTGGTCGTACTGTCTCAGCGTAATGGTCCGGCATGATGCCGGTGTGAATAACGACAATGTAATTATCATTTGATACCAGAGGGTGTGCTACATGACCATGAAGAAAACGATTATTGCCAGCAGCATTATCGCCAGCATTTTTGCAGCGCCTGCTGCTTTCGCCTTTAAAGAGTATCCGGCTGGCGAGCCTATCAAGATCAACGATATGGAAATTGCTGCAGTTTACTTGCAGCCAATCGATATGGAACCGCGTGGCATGGGTTTGCCTGCCGCGAAAGCTGACATTCATCTGGAGGCGGATATCCATGCCACCGAAGGCAATAAGAATGGATTTGGTGCCGGTGAATGGATGCCGTACCTGACTATCGCTTATACCTTGGTGAATACGGATACTGGTACCAAACAAGAAGGCACATTCATGCCGATGGTTGCCAGTGACGGTCCACACTACGGTGCCAATATTAAAATGATGGGCGTAGGTAACTATAAAGTTACTTACCATATCAGTGAGCCATCTAAAGCCGGGTTACATCGCCATACTGATAGCGAAACGGGTGTCGGCCGCTGGTGGAAACCGTTTGATGTGAGTTATGACTTTAAATATACCGGTTTGAATTGATAACAATGGCCGCGATGACTAAAACAGTTATCGCGGCTTTTTCTTAATGCTGGATGGTCAGCGCGTTTTTATCCGCGCGATGTAAAAGCTGATCAGTGATAACTGGCAGGTGTTGTGATTATCTTGCCCAAGGTGTGTGCTAATGAGTTATTTTTTTGTTTCCGTGCTACAAGCCTTTTTACCGGTAGCGTTGTTATTGGGGTTAAGTTGGGCATTCAGGCCAGCTCCTGCATTGAACCGGGTGGTATGGATAACGATACTCATGGCTATCGTGGGTATTTGGGCCGGTACCCATTACCCAAAATCGCAGCAATTGCAGTTAGTTCTGGCGGGGGGGCAACTTCTCGCACTGCTGTTATTCTTGTTAAGTCAATTTACGCTCCGCCAGTCGTTAGGTTATGTCTGGCAAGCCCTGTTGGTATTGGGCGCAGCATTCAATTGGGGTAATAATCCGAATCTCGGAGCCTTTACCAATACCCATGTCATCAACACTGATTTACTGCTCAATTTGGCGGCTATTATCGTGGCATTTGGCTGGGTGATTTTCAGTGCCGTATTATTGCTGATGATGGTCAGGCAATTGCCTCGTTGCCGTTGGCCACTATTGATACTGATAACGGTATTACTGATTTTGCCACTCAGTGGCGACGGCATTCTGTTATTGATGAAGTTACAGGTTGTGCCACTGACCAAATCACTACTCAGTTATGTCGCTTTAGTTACCAATGGGCATGCCTGGTTGAGTTACATTTGTGCGCTGCTTCTGGCATTTACGACGCTGTGTTACTTGATACCGTTATGTAATTCCCGCCGGATCGTCGGTGAAAATTCAGACCCGATCGCTCACCGTAAAGCATTAGCTGATTACCGTAATGTACGCCGAATCTTTATTTTTTCCTTGCTGGCATGGGTAATAGTCGCAGGTGCTCAACTCTACTGGGATAAAGTCGCTTCTCAACCGCCCCAGTTGTCCGAGGCCTTACCCGTGACACTCTCGGCTGATGGTTTAGTCCGTATTCCAGTAGAGCAGGTACGCGATGGTAAGTTGCATCGTTTTGTCTGGGTCGCCGATGATGGTAAAGCAGTACGTTTCTTTATTATTAACCGTTATCCCGATCGTCTGCGCCTGAGTGTGGTTTTCGATGCCTGCTTGTTGTGTGGTGATCAAGGGTATGTCATGGAAGGCAATCAGGTCATTTGTGTTGCCTGCGCCGTGCATATTTTCATTCCGTCGATCGGTAAAGCAGGGGGCTGTAACCCGATACCGTTGGAGGGGTGGAAAAGTGACGATAAAGAGTTAGTCATTCCCAAAGCCTCTTTGGAGGCGGGTGTCAATTACTTCACCACGGTAGTAACGCTTGATGTAATTGATCCGGTTGATAAAACTCACCTCACCAATCAAAAGGCCGAATATAAGTACAGTTATGGCGAGAAGACCTATTTCTTCTCATCTGAGGCGAATTACAACCGTTTCCGTGAACACCCGGAGCAGTTTGTGACGCCGGTTGCCAGTAGTGAAGACAGTGACACGCAGGAGAATCCATAATTATGTTATGGCGCATGCTCAAGCAGTCTTGGTTCAGGAATGTCCGGCGTAAATCCCTGGCGGTATTTACGGTCTTCCTTGCTGCCGGACTCATCTCGTCATTGTTGGCGGTATCGATAGATATTGGCGATAAAATGTCACGTGAGTTGAAGTCTTATGGTGCCAATATTTTGATTGAACCTGCTGGGCAGGTGGCACTGCCTTCATTGTTCGGCGAGCAGAGTAACCCACTTACCGGGCAGGATTTCCTCGATCAAGCTGAGTTACCCAATATCAAAGATATTTTTTGGCGTAACAATATTGTCGGTTTTGCGCCATTACTGAGCGGCGAAACTGATGTTAAGGGTCAAATTATTCCGCTGCTGGGGACCTATTTTAATCAGCCGGTTGATGTACCCGATGAAGAGGACTATCACACCGGTCAGCAAATTATCAGCCCGTATTGGCAGGTTAGTGGTAACTGGCCGCAGGAGCCAGTTAAAGCCGATGCGACAACGGCTGAGGCATTGTTAGGTAAACAACTGGCACAGCAAACTGGTTGGAAAGTCGGTGATGAGTTGCACCTCAACGGTGCTTCTGGCCCACTAACGGTGAAGATAAGTGGGGTGCTGAGTAGTGGTGGTGAAGAAGAGAGCCGCCTGGTGTTACCCCTAAGCGCAGTGCAATCACTCCTCGGCTTGCCAGGAAAAATCCAGGCAGTGCGGGTCTCAGCATTGACTGTGCCAGAAAATGAGTTGTCGCGTAAAGCGCGCGAAAACCTTGAAGCCCTCAATGCCGAAGAATACGACCTGTGGTATTGCACCGCCTATGTTTCTTCAATTGCACACCAATTGGAAGAGGCTATTTCTGGCTCCGTGGTGCGGCCAATTTGGCAAGTTGCTGCATCTGAAGGGGTGGTGATTGAAAAAATACAACTGCTGTTGGCGGTGGTTACACTGGCGGCGTTGATTGCTGCGGCAATGGGGATTGCATCGCTGATGACCAGCACGATTATGGAACGCGCTAAAGAGATTGGTTTGATGAAAGCATTGGGGGCGCGTCAGTGGCAAATTTTGATGCTGTTTTATCTTGAAGCAGCAATCAGTGGCTTGATTGGTGGTCTGGCAGGCTGTTTGGCTGGCTGGGGCTTGGCAAAAACCATTGGCCTGATGTTGTTTGGCGCTCCGCTCAGTTTTGCCTGGATGGTGGTGCCCTGTGTGCTGGTGATATCCGTGTTGATTGCCGTCATAGGTACCTGGTTCCCTGCCCGGCGTATTGCCAGTCTCTATCCGGTGGAGGTGCTTTATGGCCGTTAATCATCGGGCAATTCAGCATAAAGTCAGTAATAGTATGTTCTGGCGATTGGTATTACGTGCACTGCGCCTGCGGATGCAACGGGTCAGTGTGGTATTTGCCGCACTCACTGTTGGTGCAGCGATTGTCACCGCAATGTCAGCAGTTTATTTCGATATTAATGCCAAGATGAGTCAGGAGTTACGAACCTTTGGTGCCAATTTCTATATCGGCCCAGGGCATGGTAACTCTTTTGAACAACAGCGATTTCAGCCAATTATAGATGCGGCACCAAAAGGGCTTATCAATGCTTCCAGCCCCTATATTTATGGTATGGCCCGCACCGAATTGGAAAAAGTGGTGCTGATGGGGGTATGGTTTGAATCCCTACAACAGCTCGTTCCCTACTGGCAAGTCACCGGCAACTGGATCGGCGTCAGTTTTGATGATCGCAATGCCATGATTGGTGTCAAACTTGCCGAACGCTTGCACGTCAAAGTAGGCGATACCATTACATTGGTGAATGGAGCGACTCGCCAGCGTCTTCAGGTCAAAGGTATTGTTGAAGCGGGTGACGCCACGGATAACATGTTAATCGTCAATCTTGAACTGGCGCAAAAATGGCTCAATCAACCGGGGCATATCAGCAATGCGCTCCTTAGCGTCAGTAATGATGTGGGGCAGGTTGAAACATTTGCCAGCCGCCTGCGTGAGCAATATCCCGATCTTGAAATTCGGCCAATCCGTAAGGTCTCGGCTTCTGAAGGGCAGGTGCTTGATAAAATAAAAGGGCTGATGGGGCTGGTCTCGGTGGTGATCCTCATTTTGTCATCACTGTGCGTTAACACCACCTTAATGGCGATAGTGGGTGAGCGTTCAAAAGAGTTCGCCTTGCAAAAAGCATTGGGTGCCAGTGGTGCCGATATTATTCGTCAGATGCTGACTGAAACACTGATCATATCGCTGGCTGCCGCAGTCTGCGGTGCTTTGCTTGGCTATGTGTTGGCGCAAGTATTGGGCCAGACGGTGTTCAGTGCGGCAATCGCTTTGCGAGCACCAGTACTGCCATTGACCCTGATATTGTCATTGTTAGTCGCCGCCGTGGCGGCCATTGTTCCCACCCGTCGGGCTATTCATATCGAACCCGCTAAAGTCCTGAAAGGAGAGTAGCAAATGACATCGCCATTAACACGGGTGAAACCTGAATACACCGCGGATGCCGTCATTGAAACCCGACATTTATATAAGCGTTTTGGTCAAGTTACAGCGCTGGAAGACATTAATATTCGCATTAATCGTGGTGAGTTTGTCGCGATTATGGGGGCGTCCGGCTCAGGTAAAACAACATTAATGAATATCCTGACCTGTCTGGATACCGTTAGCGAAGGGCAGGTGTTACTTGACGGTATTGATGCCGCAGGCTTAGACGAAGAAGGCCGCCGGCAGTTTCGGGCTGACAAGATAGGGCTGGTTTTTCAACAATTTCACCTGATTCCTTATCTGACTGCGTTAGAGAACATTATGTTAGCGCAGCATTATCACAGTGTGGTTGATGAAGACGCCGCGCGGCAGGTTTTAGAACAGGTCGGGATGACACCACGTATGGGGCATCTGCCTAGCCAACTCTCTGGTGGTGAGCAACAGCGAGTGTGTATTGCACGTGCGCTTGTTAATCAGCCTCCTATCATTTTTGCTGATGAACCGACCGGTAATCTTGATGAAGAGAATGAACAGCGGGTGCTGGATCTGCTAAACCATATTCATCGTCAGGGTAGAACCATTGTCATGGTTACCCACAATCCAGATTTAGGGTGTGTTGCTGATCGGATAATCCGGCTCCAGCACGGTAAATATCTTAATGAAGAGAGCCGTCATCATGTGGCGTAATCGGTTAAAAGTTATCGGCATGTGTGGTGTGTTATTGCTACTTAGCGCGTGCAAACAAGAAGAGTTGGTGGTGGGTGAAGCGGCCCCACAATTGGCAGCTTATGACCTAAAAGGCAAGCCGGTGGCACTTGATCAATGGAAAGGTAAGCAGGTGTACCTCAATTTCTGGTCAGCTAGCTGTGGCGGTTGTCTGGCTGAAATGGCGGCACTGGATAAACTGAGTCAGGAATATCGGGATGATATCGTGGTTGTGGCGATTAACACCGATCCTGAACAGGTGGATATCAATCCGGTGTTGGCACAGCGGAATATTAGTTATCCGGTTATTCGTGATCAATTAGGTATCACACAAGAACGCTACCAGGTTATTGGCACCCCGACTTCTTTTCTGATTGACCGCAGTGGTAAAGTGACGCAATTGCATCAGGGCGCGCGTAATGAGCAGGCGCTGGTTACGTTGTTCCAACAATGGGCGGCGGGTGCATAATGAAAGCAGTGCTGTTGTTAACCGTGGGTGTCCTGCTGCTCAGTGTCACGGCTCAGGCAGCCACTGACGGTGAGCATATTTATAAACAAACCTGTTCAAGTTGCCATGGGCGTTCGGCTGATCGCAAAGGCTTGGATAAAGCACCGCCACTGATATCGTTATCGCGTGATGAAATTGTTGATGGTCTAACTGCTCGCCGCGATGGCAAGATTGTTGGCCGGGGCAATAAGGCTAAAGCACATCTGACGGATGACGACATTCAAAAACTGGCCGACCATATCGAAAACTTAAAAACGATTAAACGCACAATGCCTTGATGCAATATTATCTTTTATTTCAATTTGTTGACTGATTTAAATAAACCAAATCTCGTGCCGAATTTGTTTGTTCCGACGGCTTCATTTGATAATGTTAATGCTGTATTATATGTTGCATATTAAATGCATCTTTAAGTTATCTGAGGAATGTCAGTATGGAAAATACATCAGCACTGCTGTGTTATAAAGAGTTACCTGTCTGGAATAGTACCGCTGTACCGGCGATGTTCCGGGAAAAACACAATACCAAGGCAGGCACTTGGGCCAAACTGACCATTCTAAACGGGGAGATGGATTTTCTGATCCTCGATGAAGCGGGGAATACTTTGGCGAGGCATAGCTTCTCTTGTGAGCAGCAGCCGCCCTTTATAGAACCCCAAGTCTGGCACCGTATTGCCGCTTGTTCAGATGACCTGCAATGCCAACTCAGTTTCTATTGCACGGCAGAAGATTTTTATCATAAAAAATACAATTTAACCCCGACGCACTCTGAAGTCATTGAAGCCGTTAAAATGGTTAAACCGGGTAAAGCATTAGATTTAGGCTGTGGTTCTGGTCGTAATTCTTTGTATTTGAATTTATTGGGTTTTGATGTCACGGCGGTAGACAAAAATAGCGATAGTATCCATAATTTACAGCAGATTATAGTACAGGAAAATCTGCAAAATATTACCGCCAGCACTTACAATATTAATGAAGCCAGTGTGGACAACCGCTATGATTTTATTCTATCGACTGTGGTCCTGATGTTCCTACAACCGGAAAGAATTCCCTCTATTATTAATAATATGCAGGAGTGTACCTTGTCCGGTGGTTATAATTTGATTATCTCTGCCATGTCTACGGATGACTTCCCTTGTACTGTGCCGTTCTCCTTTACATTAAAGTCGGGTGAGTTAAGCCATTACTATAAAGATTGGGATATTATTAAGTACAATGAAGATGTTGGGCAATTACATAAGACCGACGCCGAAGGTAATCGGATAAAACTGCGCTTTGCGACATTATTGGCGAAAAAACGGTAATTGCACCGCAGGTACCCAACCTGCGACTTAGTTGGGTTTAATACAGCATATTAAATCGCGGGTAATTTAACCGCCGCGGGGGGTAAGTTGGGTTCTTTACGCAAACAACCGACAATATAATCAATAAATACGCGCAGCTTGGGGGGTAAATAGCGGGTTGGCGGGTAGAGTAACCATAAGCCACCGCTGTACGAACTGATAAAGCGCCATTCTGGTAATACCGGTACTATCAGTCCCTGTTGCAATGCTGTTCTGGCCGTAAAATAAGGTAGGCTGCCGATACCTATATGCTGCAAGACAGCATCTAGCCTGACACCGGAATGGTTAGCTGCGTAGCGGCCCCGTACCGCGACAGTTACCGCTTTGCTACCTTGACGGAATTTCCAGCGGGCGTCTCCCGGCGTCTCTCCGAGATAAATACAGCTATGGTGCACTAAATCATGCGGATGCAGGGGAACCTCATGGGTGGCGAGATATTCGGGTGTGGCGCACAACAAATGTTCGATAGCCATCAATTGCCGGCCAATCATTCCAGCAGGGGGTTGGTCAGTAATACGAATTGCCAAATCGATATTTTCATCAATTAAATCAACGTAGCGGTCATCTAAGATCAGTTGTACATCTATTTTACTGTGGCGGCGCAAGAATTCAGGGATATGCGGGTGAACGACAAAACGGCCAACTGCTTTTGGTACACTGATACGAATAAGCCCTTCCGGTTCCAGATTGTACTGGCCACTGACTTCCATCACTGAATTGGCTGCACTAAGCATCGCATGACAGCGTTTAAAAACCTCTTCGCCACTTTCGCTCAATCGCAATTTACGCGTAGTTCGTTGCAATAAGCGCGTAGCCAGCGCTTTTTCGAGTCGGCTGACGCTACGGCTGATTGCTGAAGGTGAAACGCCTAACTGGCGTGCAACTGCCGAGAAACTACCGGTTTCTACCACTTTAACGAAAATAGCCATTTCGCTTAGCAGAGCCAGAGGCGTATTTGTGCTCACAGCGCAACAGTCCTTTGAGGTTATGACGGATTATCACAATAGACTGGCATTAATATAATCATAATGGAAATGATAAAAGGATAATGATTGTGACTACTCGTCTATTTTTTGATAACGATACGCTGGCTACGGATGTAAATGTCCTGAGTTGTACTCCTGATGGTGAGCGATTTGCTTTAATATTGCAGGCTACTATTTTCCATCCGCAAGGCGGTGGGCAACCTTGCGATACCGGTACGATTGGCGGCAGCCCGGTATTACATGTGGTGGTGGTGCAACATCAATTAGTTCATTATGTGGCGCTGCCCGTTGCATTAGGGATACAACCTGCGTGTATCGACAGTGACCGGCGTTTTCTGAATGCACGCATGCATTCCGCTGGGCATATCATTGGCAATATTGGCGAAAGTTATGGCTGGTTGCCAATAAAGGCACATCACTGGCCGGGTGAGGGCCGAGTCTCATTTAAACCGACTGAAAATCCGCATCCAATTGATATTAATATTGTTCAGATAGCTTTAGAGCAGTTTATTCATCAGGATTTAGCCCGACAGACGTTGATCCAGGGTGATTTTCGCGAAATCGGATTTGGTGAATTGCCCGCGTATGCCTGTGGCGGTACCCATGTTAGTTCGCTGCGCGATGTTGGAAAGGTTATTGTTCAGTCCATTTCGGAGAAAAAAGGAGTGATGTCGGTGAATTACACGATTGATTAGTCGGTAACAAATTGTCTTAGCTCTGCACCTGCAACTTCAATGACTTTAGGTATATTATTCAGATCACAGATAAAATAAGCCTTGAAGGAAAGTTTGGTGAATAAAGAAAAGATTGCGCATTTAGACGCGGTAAGTCGCAAAGCCCGTACGGTAATGGAGCGAGAAGGGCTTGATGCTCTGGTGGTCACCGTTTGTGATAATTTCTACTATCTCACTGGGTTCGCCAGCTTCTTTATGTATACCTTCCGCCATACCGGTGCGGCGGTGGCGATTATGTTCCGTGATGCAGCAATTCCTTCGCAAATCATCATGAATGAGTTTGAGGCAGCCAGTGCCCACTTTGATATGCCGAATATGGTGCTAAAAACCTTTCCGGTGTGGGTCGATGTCGATGACCCACGCAATCCCCTTAATCATCAGACCAAGCGTGAGCGGCCGATTGGCCCGCCAGTTGAAGCTGTTTTTAGTTTAGTCAAAGCAGCGCTTGAGGACGCCGGGGTGCTGGGTAAGACCATTGCCATTGAATTACATGCCATGTCTAACGGGGGAAAAGGTGTTCTGGACAAAGTAGCGCCAGGGCTGAAATTGGTTGATTCAACGCCATTATTTAATGAAATCAGGATGATCAAAAGCCCGTGGGAGATTGAACATCTGCGTAAAAGTGCTGAGATAACCGAGTTTGGTATTGCCCGTGCAGCGAAAGAAATTCGCGTCGGTTGTACTGCGGCACAATTGACGGCGGCATTCAAAGCCGCAGTAATGACGTTTCCGGAAACGAACTTCTCCCGTTTCAATCTTATTTCGGTTGGTGATAACTTCTCGCCTAAAATGCTGGCGGATGACACCCCAGCTAAGCCGGGAGACTTAATTAAGTTTGACTGCGGTGTTGATGTTGCAGGTTATGGGGCCGATCTGGCGCGAACTTTTGTTCTGGGGGAGCCGGACCCACTAGCAAAGCAAATATATGACACCATTAGAATCGGTCATGAACATATGCTCTCAAGGGTGGCACCGGGGGTTAAATTAAAAGATGTTTTTGATTCCACCATGGACGTCATTAAAAAATCGGGCTTGCCACATTATAATCGTGGTCATCTAGGGCACGGTGATGGTGTATTTTTGGGATTAGAAGAAGCACCTTTCATCAGTACATTAGCGACTGAAACGTTCCAGCCTGGGATGGTGTTAAGCCTTGAAACACCCTATTACGGTATTGGGGTCGGTTCGATTATGTTAGAGGATATGATTCTCATTACTGATAATGGTTATGAGTTTTTAACTAAACTCGATCGCGGCTTACAACGTTGTGACTAATCTGCGCTGAACATCTCACTTTATGTGAATTAAATTCATCTTGGAAAATAGACTCTAGCCATTTTAGCTGAGCCTATTTTTCTTAGGTCAAAATCGTA
>NZ_JAZGQE010000144.1:0-12367 GCF_048593885.1 Yersinia sp. 1252 StPb PI
ATGACGGTACTGATGAGTTATTCACGCTATAATTACAAAAAAATTTACAACTTTGTGACTTAGATAACTATATTGTTTCAAAAACAACTATCAATAGAATAAAATATTCCATTGGTTTTTGACGGCTCTAAGTATCAATTTTGGGTGTGATGTTTGTCTGAGTCTGGATTTGTGGCGGGGTTGCGGGCGTCAAAAAAGAAAAGTGATCAAGATAATTGATGAGAAAGCCCCACATAGTTAAGTTTGGGCGGGGCTCTCGCTATTTGATAGTCTGTTCTGTGAGCCGTTTTCTTTCACAGTGCATAAAAAATCAATACGGCAATACCACCGAATAATATCCATTTAATCAAATAATAGATCCTACGATTCCAGGCTTTCAACCGTTTCCCCACCTTGCGCACTGCATAGATGTATTTAAACATACGATTGACACCACCGGTACGATCCCCCTCTTCGTTGGGGGCAGTGGCTGCACTCATTAAATTGCGCCCCAACCAGTGGTTAATCCATTGCGCCCAGCGGTAACGCATTGGCCGCTCAATATCACAAAACAGGATCAGCCTATTCTGCCCACTCTGATTCTCGGCATAATGAATATAAGTTTCATCAAATAAAATGCCTTCACCGTCACGCCAACTGTAAGTGGTGCCATCAACATCAATAAAACAGCGGTCATCATTCGGGGTGATTAAACCAAGGTGATAACGTAAAGAACCGGCATAAGGATCACGATGCCGAGGCAGGCGGCTACCGTGCGGTAATTCAGCAAACATCGCTGCCTTTACCGAAGGTAATCCGCGTAATAACGAGGTGGTATAAGGGCAAAGTGTCATCGCCGAAGGATGGCTGTCTTCATACCATTTCAGATAAAAACGTTTCCAGCCAGTTTTAAAAAACGAATTAAAACCCGCATCATTATATTTATCCGATGCTTTGATTTGCTGGATTTCCATCAGCGCCTTACCTTCATCCCTGATTTGCTGCCAGTTTTCACGCAGCACGGTCAATTCAGGGAAAAGATCCTGCTTTAAATAGGGTGTGGTGGGTACCCGTGAAAACAGATACATAAACACATTGATGGGTGAAACAAATGTCGAATGATCTGAGAGCTGACGCCAGAACTTGTAGCGAACTTTGCCACGAAAATGCACATAGACTACACATAAGATAAAAACGAATAGCACTATATATTTCATGATGTCCTATCAAATAAATATGGTTGATAGTCAAATATTTAGTCTATATCGATTGAAATTTCCAACTTAAAAAAATAAAAAGTTATTACAACAAGTGACTAGTACCAACTTAGTAAGCAATAAATGTTTGAATATCACTGTCATTAACAGTGAAACATCCCGTAAAAATGCGGCCTGCTGGGAAGTCACTGCTGAGATCCCGTAATAGCTGCAACTCAAAACGCCCTGATGCCATGGAATAACTCAGGAAACGGGCCTCCAGGAAGTCAAAATAACGCCCTAGCTGTGGATACACTGCTTTAAATAGACTCTCTTTGGCTGAAAAAGCCAATGTCAGTAACTGGTTGAATACTAATGGGCCCTCCTGAAGGTCGCGGTACTCCTGCTCACTAAGGATTCCGGGCCATAGATCATTCGCCCTTTCAACGGCAATCAGGCTTTCAATATCTAGCCCAACACCGTGGACATGAGCACTTTCATCAGAATACTCTGTAGCCGGCGTTATAATTTGCGCAGTGCACAGAGCACGTTGGTTGTTATGACTGATGCTGCCAATCAAACCGGCGGGCCATAGTGGCGCGCGATCTAGCCCATTCGCCAACGGATAATTGCGTACTTCTAGCATATTCAGCACTTGTCGGGCGACAAAACGGCCCGCCAGGTATTCGGCACGCCGTTTTGCCACTGCTTTTTGTAAACTGCCGGGAAACGCAATGCCATAAACAGCAAACAGCTCATCCCGGTATTCATTGACATCAAAATCACATTTTGCCAACAGGCCGTGAAACAATGGCTGGCCATTTAAACCGCTGGCTGGCAGTGCGGCAAAGGTAAAGTTACGAATAAATACCGACGTCACGCGTTATCCTAATCATCTGGATTCATAGGCCTTTATAATAGTAGTTAACCCACAGCACCACAATATCCGAACCTATCCCGGTGGCTAAAACACATCAGTGAAAGCAAGTTGCTGCCAAAAGCCAAAACACCAATCCCATCAACAAATAACCCAATACGACTTAATTCATTATGAAATGTCACTTCACAATTATTGAAACGTAGTTCCTGACGTTTCTTTTTCTGTGACAATGGTCAATTTAAAAGAAAATGTAAACAGCTAGGTTAATTACCAGAGGGATAAAGGAATAACCTTTTTTTATATATTGATATATCCGTCAGGTTACAGGTTACAGATGCGCACCTGCTGCTTGAATTCTATTGGGTATATACCTATCCCATTATTAAAAATAATCCATTTTATCTTTTGTATAGCGACTTCTGGAGAACACTGAATGAAATTCCCAAAGCCTTTGCCCACACTGTGCCTGGCTATTTCTGCCATATTATTTAGTCAAATGGCCTCTGCTCAACAAATTAAAGCTGCCGATGTTCATCCCAAAGATTATCCTAATGTTGTTGCTGTTAAAAATATGGGCGACAAACTAAAGACCGCAACGGATGGTCGCCTGGAAATTAAAACATTCCCGGGTGGTGTCTTAGGTGATGAAAAGCAAATGATAGAACAGGCTCAAATGGGAGCAATTGATATTATTCGTGTTTCTATGACCCCTGTTGCCTCTATTCTGCCGGAGATCAGTGTCTTTACCCTGCCCTATATGTTCCGCGACGAAGACCATTTACATAAAGTTATTGATGGTCAAATCGGCCAAGAAATCGGTGATAAAATCACTAACAATAAGAACTCAAAATTGGTATTTCTCGGCTGGATGGATGCGGGTACCCGTAATCTGATTACCAAAGAACCGGTGGTTAAACCAGAAGATCTCAAAGGTATGAAAATCCGCGTTCAGGGCAGCCCGATTGCACTGGCTACCCTTAAAGCCATGGGTGCCAACTCACTCAGTATGGGCGTAAGCGAGGTATTCAGCGGGATGCAAACCGGGGTGATTGATGGTACCGAAAATAACGAACCGACCTTTATCGCCCATAATTATCTGCCGGTTGTCAAAAACTATACCCTGAGCGGCCATTTTATTATTCCTGAGCTGTTCCTTTATTCCAAAACTAAATGGGATAAATTATCTGCTGAAGATCAACAAACCATTCTGAAATTGGCCAAAGAAGCACAGGCTGAGCAGCGCGTATTATGGCAAGCCTATGTGCAGCAATCCCATGACAAAATGAAAGCCGGTGGCGTGCAATATCATGAAATGGATCATGACTATTATTATAAAGCCACTCAACCTGTTCGTGATGAATTCGGTAAGGATCATCAAGAACTGATCAAGCAGATTGCAGCCGTGCAATAACATCTTTCCGACAGTATTAAATTTTTTAATACTACTGATATTTACCCAAGGTCATGGGTGTTGCAGCCAATGACCCTGGGTACACTGAGGTCTCCGCTATGGCTCGCTATTATCTATCAACGATGGATGCGTTATATCGCCTGTCGATCTGGGTCGCTGGTATTGCCTTAATCATTATGGTTGTAGTTATCCCTATGGGGATATTTGCCCGTTATGTCCAAAACGATGGCTTATCCTGGCCAGAACCCGTCGCCATATTATGTATGGTGACATTTACTTTTATTGGTGCTGCCGCCAGTTATCGATCTGGTTCACATATTGCCGTCAGTATGGTCACTGATCGGCTCTCTGAGACCGGTAAAAAAGTATGCCTGTTATTGGTTGATTTGCTGATGGTGCTGATAAGCCTGTTTATTTTGGTCTATAGCTACATTCTGTGTAGCGAGCTTTGGTCACAACCAGTGGCTGAGTTCCCATTACTGACAGCCGGACAAAGCTATATTCCTCTGCCAATCGGCTCCGCGATAACGCTGGTGTTTATCATCGAGCGGCTATTTTTTGGCCCGCAGACCCACCGCCCGGTAGTGATGATCGGCAATTCATAATTTGGGGAACTTTGCCTTATGGACGCATTTATTTTAGTTTTTACGCTGGCAATCTTGCTGGCGATTGGTGTCCCGGTGGCTTATGCCGTCGGTTTAAGTGCCATCGCCGGGGCATTTTGGATTGATTTACCGTTGGAAGCGGTGATGATTCAAATCACCAGTGGCGTCAATAAATTCTCATTACTGGCCATTCCGTTCTTTATTCTGGCGGGGGCCATTATGGCCGAAGGTGGCATCGCACGGCGGCTGGTGAGTTTCGCCTATATTTTCGTTGGTTTCATCCGTGGTGGTTTGTCGCTAGTTAACATTGTCGCTTCAACATTTTTCGGTGCCATTTCAGGATCATCAGTGGCAGATACCGCCTCCATTGGCTCGGTAATGATCCCGGAAATGGATAAAAAAGGCTATCCGCGTGATTTTGCCGCCGCAGTCACCGCCAGTGGTTCAGTGCAGGCGATATTGACCCCACCCAGCCATAATTCGGTGATTTACTCACTGGCAACCGGCGGCACCGTATCCATCGCGGCACTGTTTATTGCCGGGATTTTACCGGGCTTGCTGCTCAGTTTTACCCTGATGCTAATGTGTGTCGGCTTTGCCTATAAGCGAGGTTACCCTAAAGGTGAACGAGTGCCGTTCCGTCAGGCGCTCAAAATCTTTGTCGATACATTATGGGGGTTGATGACGGTGGTCATCATCATGGGAGGAATTCTTTCCGGGGTATTTACCGCCACAGAATCTGCCGCGATTGCCTGTTTGTGGTCATTCTTCGTCACTATGTTTATCTATCGCGACTATAAATGGTCCGAATTGCCTAAACTGATGTATCGCACAGTAAAAACTGTCACTATCGTGATGATTTTAATCGGTTTTGCCGCCAGTTTCGGCGCTATCATGACCTACATGCAGTTGCCTGAACGTATCACTGAATTCTTTACCTCGGTTTCTGATAACAAATACGTGATTCTGATGTGTATCAATATCATGCTGCTGCTGATTGGCACCTTGATGGATATGGCACCGCTGATTCTGATCCTAACACCGGTACTGATGCCAGTGACCAATTCATTAGGTATTGATCCGGTCCATTTCGGTATGATTATGTTGATCAATTTGGGGATTGGTCTGATCACCCCCCCGGTGGGGTCGGTGCTGTTTGTCGCCAGTGCGGTGAGTAAACAGAAGATTGAACAAGTGGTAAAAGCGATGTTGCCGTTCTACGGCGCACTGTTCCTGGTGCTGATGTTGGTCACTTATATTCCTGAAATATCCCTGTGGCTACCAAGGGTATTTGGCGTGTACACCGGCTGATAAACCGATAATCATGAGTCGGGCCGCTGACCGGCCCTTCTCACGGTTACTTTGTCATCAATACCACAGGCTCATGATTGGCCAGCCCACCAGTAGCAACATTGAGATGTAGAACACCCCCATGATGCCACCCAGCCGCCAGTAATCTTTCGATTTCACATAACCACAGCCATAGATAATCACACCAGGGCCAGTCGCATACGGCGTCAGGACACCCATGATCCCAATGGATAACACCAGCAGCATGGATAAATGTTCCATCGGCACACCACTTAAACCTTTACCGACCGCCAAAATAACCGGCAGCATGGTTGCCGTGTGGGCAGACAAGCTGGCAAACAGATAATGAGAGAAATAGAACACCAATACTAGCGCCACCACCGTCATATTCGGCGAGAAACCATCCAAATGGGTACTCATGGTATTGGCGAACCAATCAATGAAGCCCGACCGCGTTAAGCCATTGGCCATCACCACCAGTGTGGCCAGATTGACCAGCGTGTTCCAGGCACTTGAGTATTTAGTAATGTCTTTCCACGACACCACATGCAGTGCCAACATCAGGGATACTGCCAGCAACCCTACCGCCGTCGCATCGATGAATTTACCGCCAAACACCCATAAGCACAGGCTCAGCAGCACCAAACCAATCAGAATTGCTTCCTTGCGCGTTAACGCCCCCATCTCAGTCAGTGCTGTTTGCGCCCAAGCCGCTACCTCATCGCTTTTGGTCACGCCGGGTTTATACAACACATAAGAGAGCCAGGGTGCCACGATCAGTAAAATTAACCCAACGGGCAGGAACGCCAGGAACCACTGCATCCAGCCAATATGAACACCGGCAATTTTATTGACAAACTCAATACCCAGCACGTTAGGTGCCGCGCCAGTGACAAACATGGAGGAGCTGATACTGGTCCCGATCACCATCATCCACATTAGGTACCCACCGATACGCCGTGACGACGGATCATTGGGGAATGAGTCAAACAGGGGTGGCAGATTTTTTACTACCGGGAACACTGTCCCCCCGGTACGGGCAGTATTGGATGGTGTAAAGGGTGCCAACAGAATATCTATAATAACAATGGCATAACCCAACGTCAGGGTTCGTTTGCCCATGAATTTCACCATGAACAGGGCGATACGGCGGCCAAGTCCGGTGGCTTCATAACCCAGCGCAAAGATAAATGCCCCAAACACCAGCCAGACGGTGGTACTGGAGAACCCGGCCAGTCCCCATTTTAAAGACTCTTTACCGCCGTTAAAGCTGGCATCAGCCACTTCAGCCGCACTAAATAGCACCCAATCTGAACTCAGTACACATATCGTCACGGCGATAAAGCTTATCGCGGTGGCGGGGATCGGTTCTAAAATCATCCCAACAATCATGGCGACAAAAATCGCAAAATAGCGCCAGGCTTGAGGTGGCATTCCTTCCGGGGTGGGAATCAACAGCAGAACAGCCAGCACCACAAAAGGCGCGAGCGCTTTCCATAATTTCTCTTGCGACTTCAACATAGAGATACTCCTATAGCTGTTACTGGTTCAATAACAACGCTATTATTTTTGTGAGGGAGATGATGAGGGAACTGCGCCAGAAACCAGGTTAGGATCAGCAGGTCAGCACTGCCGCCGGGACTAAGGTTGCGAGCGATACATTGGGTATCAAACATTCGCACCCGCCTCAGGCTGAGAGGAGAACCCATCCCTGCCGATGCGAGTGAGGCCAGAATCTCTGTCGCCTGCTGTTGCAGCCATTGCAGCCCGGCCATACCACCACGGGACACCACATTGGTATCGCGGTTGACGGACATCAAAATCAGCAAGGTGTGCAATAAGGCATGGTCGGATTCCGCCCCGTTAACTAATAAGCGTTGGTAAGCGGGCAAGGCATAATTCAACACTGTAGCGAAGCCAGATTCGGCCTCGCCGCGTGCGCCGGTCAGGCCATAGTGATAGAACAGCCGTTGGCCCGCCGTTTGTTGTGGATTGGATTGACGCAACTCACGCTCTGTCAGCCCAGAACACAGGCACGCCGCCTCCTGGCAAATAGCATCAGCGCTAATCCATTCACCTCGCGCTTTCAGCCGCCCCAACGCACAGCAAATTAATCCCAGCGAAAAAACGCTACCTTTATGGGTATTCACCCCCCCGGTGGCGTGGAACATACTGTTTTCACACGCCAGTCCCAGCGGTCGCAGGCTGTTCAGTGCTGCCTGCCCACCAAGCTGAGCATGGTTGATACCCTGTTCTATAAAGCGCGGGAGCCACGGCGCAATAGCATCAGCACTGTGATAAAAATCGATCAGCGCCATATCCTTATGTGCACCACAATTGAAGCGATCCACCAGGCCCGGTTTCGGTGTCAGATTCACCTCTGCCAGCATGGCGCGATACGCCAGTGCGCCATATTTTTTGGCAAAGTCAGAGGAGGCGGCAGGTGATTGAGCCGCCCTGTTGTCAGTGCGTTGCAGTTGTGGCATTGAGCATCAACTCCATCTGAACCAATAGTTGGTCAATACTGTGGGTTTGCGCGCGGGCACAGACATTGGCTGGACGGTGACAAAGCAGACAGCGGCGCGGCGCTAACCCCACATCACGGCGCGATAAGATTTGCCCCGATGCATCAAGCACATCGATATCCCATAACCGGCCCTGCGGGTGTTTTAGCTCAAGTAACAACGCGGCGTCCTTCACCTGTTCCGCAGGTAAATCCACCGCCATCAAACCTTCACAGCCGGTCGGCAGTGGAAAAATCTCTTGCTGCAACACTGGCCAACACTGCCGTTGACTTAGCGAGGTGATCGCCTGCCATGCCAATGCAAATAATTTGCGCGTCAATGGGTTATCTTTCACCGCACCGGGTGCCACCAACGTCAGTGAAATCAACGTCACCTGATGGCGAGCCAGCCACGCCTGTTGTCTGCTCTGACGGGACTCACGGCTGGTAAGTAACTCCGGTAAGCTGATGGGCCGATTGGCCGCTAACGCAGGAGAGAGTGTGTTCATCGCCTACTCCTGTATTTGATGCACAACGTCAATCACTGAGCCGTCGCGATAGCGCACCACCGCTACCACGCGATCAGTAAATGCAATAGGTTGTGGCACGCCAGTCAGTAGTAACGCGCGCTGATGCAGCCATTCGATGGTGACTACGGCTAAACCGGCTTGCTGTAAGCGTTCCGCCAATTCGGGCCGGGCTGGATTAACCGCAATACCATGATCGGTCACTAAAATATCGACACTGGAGCCGGGCGTCACACAGGTGGTGACGTCATTGACCAGCGTCGGGATCCGGCCACGAACCAAGGGAGCGACGATAATAGAGAGTCGGGCGGCGACCGCAGTATCGCAATGGCCGCCAGAGGCTCCGCGTAACACGCCATCCGAGCCGGTCAGTACATTGACGTTAAAACGGGTATCAATCTCCAGAGCACTGAGCACCACCACATCCAGTCGATCGACTGACGCACCTTTCGAACTAAAATTGGCGTATTGATTGGCACTGATTTCGATGTGACGTGGGTTACGGGCCAGTGAGGAGGCAGCCTGCCGGTCAAAGCTTTGCACATCCAACAACTTGGTAATCAGCCCTTTTTCGTGCAGTTCTACCATCGTTGAAGTAATGCCACCGAGGGCAAAAGCGGCAGTAATGTTGCGTCGCAGCATTTTATCCTCAAGGAAGCGCGTCACTGCCAGTGATGCCCCGCCGGTCCCGGTTTGCAAAGAAAATCCATCGACAAAATAGCCGGAACCGGCAATCACCTCGGCAGCTCGGCGGGCAATCAGTAACTCACGAGGATTGGAGGTCATTCGGGTGGTATCAGCACCGATCTTGTCGGCATCACCGACCTTTTCAACCTGTACAATCAGGTCAACTTGATCTTGGGTAATACTGGCCGGATGATGGGGATAGGTCACCACCGCTTCTGTCAGCAACACCACACAGTGTGCATAGTCTGCATCGACTTTGGCATAGCCCAACGAGCCACAACAGGCATTGCCGCTAAAGCCATTGGCGTTACCAAATTCATCACAGGCCGGTACGCCGATAAAGGCAATATCGATAGTCAGTTCGCCGGATTCAATCAGATTAACCCGGCCACCGTGGGAGTGAATCTGTACGGGTTTAGCCAGTAACCCGCGAGAGATTTCCTCTGCCAACGGCCCGCGCAGACCAGAGGTATAGATCTCACTGACCACTCCATTGCGGATATGATCCACCAGCGGTGAATGGCAGTCGCTCAGCGAACTGGAGGCCAGACGCAGATTTTTGAATCCCATGGCGGCAATGGTATCCATCACCAGATTCAGGGTTAAATCACCAGCACGAAAAGCATGGTGAAAGGAGATAGTCATGCCATCTTGCAACCCGCAACGGCGGATAACTGTCTCCAGTGAGTCGCATATTTTGATATCACGGGGTTTCTGCGCCTGTAAATTCGCTTTCGAGGTGTTTTGATACAGGTGGTACGCCGGGCCGTTATCCTGAGTGCGACTTAAACTTTCTACTCGTTGTTGCCTATTCATCTTTTATTCCTCACGCAGGCCACTGACCGCACGTTGCAAAACCAACCGTGCCCGTTCAATCACCGGGCTATCTACCATCTTGCCGTTCAGGGAGACCACCCCACGTCCTTCGGCTTCCGCCGCCGCCGCCGCATCGACCACTCGTTGTGCGTGCTGGACTTCCTTCTCGGTCGGGGCGTAGAGGTTATGTAGCAGTTCGATTTGCCGTGGGTTAATCAGCGATTTGCCATCAAAGCCCAGTTGTTTGATCAATGCGGCTTCCTGCAAAAAACCGGCCTCGTTGTTGGCATCGGAATAGACGGTATCGAAAGCCTGAATTCCAACAGCGCGGGCCGCCTGCAAAATTGAACAGCGCGCAAACAGCAGCTCAATACCTTCTGGTGAGCGCTCGGTACGCAAGTTACGCACATAGTCCTCTGCACCTAATGCAATCCCCATCAGGCGCGGAGATGCCTGTGCAATAGCCAGTGCCTGAGTAATCCCTTGTGCTGACTCAATCGCGGCCAGTAGACCTGTACTGCCAACGTCGCGGCCGCATTCCGACTCGATACGGCTGATCTCGCGCGCCATATCGGTCACATCTTGCGCACAGTCAGTTTTGGGCAGACGTACAATATCGGCCCCCCCTCGGACCACCGCTTCCAAATCGGCCAGTCCGTAGGCTGAGTCCAACGCATTGACTCGCACAATGGTTTCCACATCTTGATAAAGCGGGTGTTGCAAGGCGTGATAGACCAAACGTCGGGCGGCATCTTTTTCGCGCAGAATAACCGAGTCTTCCAGATCGAACATCAATGCATCAGCCTGATAAATAAAGGCATTACTTACCATTGCAGCATTAGCGCCGGGAACAAATAACATGCTGCGACGCATTCTGTTTTTCATTTCAGGTTTCATCACGATGCTCTCCATGGCAGAATTTTTTCGTCACTTGCCCTGAGTAGCGCGGTTTCCAACCGTGCCTGCAACACGCAATCCAGTGCGCCTTTATCGTCAATAATCAGTTGCACTCCGTTTACCCGATACTGTTCCAACAGCGCCAAAACGCTGTAACGAATAGCTTCACCAAACTGCTTATCCACACTGCTATGTATTTGCAGATCTATTTCGGGTGGATTTAATGGCGCAATGCGCACCATCACGTCGCTCGACTCCAGTGTTCCGGCGACGGCCTCTCTGATAATTTTCATTTTTCACCTGATTAACTTGTCTTCAAATTCGAGGTTGCTGATCTACGTATCTGCACCTATCTTTGCGCCCTGCGTTATTCGGCTAAAACAGGGCTGGATCCTTTGCTGAAGCTACCTTTTTTGCCCGCTGCGCCAGTAGGCGTTGTAGATAGTGGCAGGTGGCGGGGGGGACCAATTTACGAATGGTTTCGCCATCCCCCTGAGCCAGTAATTTGCGTACCCAAGAGGCAGAAATAGCGGTGTTGTGATATTTAAGGCGCTCAATTTCTACCAGTGAGATGGGGGGATAGACTAATAACGGGGTTTCCAGCCAGTAGCTCATGTCATGGTTATATTTGGCGGTCACGGTACAAAACGGTTCGGTACCAACAAAGCGGTGAGTGACACCCAATGCCGGGGCCAAATATTGACGGAATATCTTCAGATCGATTTCGGTATAGCAGTCATCGGCCACACCTTGATCTTTAATGAAATAACATGGGAAAGTGGCACGAGAGATCATATATTCCGAGCCAGGATGCACGGTAAGATTGGTAATATCCTCGGTGCCACTGAGCACTAATTGCAGGCGATCTTCATAAGGGAAACGCGAGTTATCTTCTTTCACCAAAAACAAGTGCAACCAATCACACTGTGCCGCGGCCTGGCGGACTAAATATTGATGCCCACGGGTAAACGGATTGGCATTCATTACGATGCTGCCAATTTTTTGTCCCGGTTGGCGTAACTGGCTTAATTGTTTGGCATAACGCTGCAAGCGGCAGGCGCTATTTTCCATCAACACCACAATACCGGGGACACTGGCTATCGGATAAAAGCCACAGGCTTTAAATAAGTCTTCATTCTTGGTCTTGGTATAAATAAACAGATGGCTATGGTGACGTTCATAGGCCAAATTGACCAGTTCGGTCGCCAGGGTCAGCGCCAATCCTTCCCCCCTAACCTGCTCACTGATTGCCACGCATTTGATAATATTGCCGGCAATCCCGCCACAGGCCACGAGTTGTTCATTACGGCTTACGGTAATAAATACGTCAACAGTGGTATCTATATTCAGATCGTTAGCACGCAAGAAACGTGTTATTTCTGCAATTTGCTGATGCTCTGAACGATTAATTTGACTAAATACCGCATCCATAATTCACTCTCTAGCATAACGTTTATATAACAAATAAAGCACAAGTTAAACTCCCGATAATCAGGCAAGTCAAAGCGTGCGATTTAAATTAAAAATTCACATAAAAACAACAATATAAAATAAC
>NZ_JAZGQE010000145.1:0-12251 GCF_048593885.1 Yersinia sp. 1252 StPb PI
GGTCGGCGAGAGAGGATTCGAACCTCCGACCCACTGGTCCCAAACCAGTTGCGCTACCAAGCTGCGCTACTCGCCGATTTCTTACTGTTCACTCTACATGGTCTCTCGACCTATGTCCATGTAAATATTAATGAATATCTACACGTTTGTGTGGTGCGAAGGGAGGGACTTGAACCCTCACGTCCGTAAGGACACTAACACCTGAAGCTAGCGCGTCTACCAATTCCGCCACCATCGCATGTTCCACAAAATTTGGGGTGGCTAATGGGGCTCGAACCCACGACAACTGGAATCACAATCCAGGGCTCTACCAACTGAGCTATAGCCACCATAACTTCTTTACAGCTTACTTCGTCGTACGCGGCAATCTTACCACCGCAGCTCTTGCACACAAAATTAATGGTGCGCCCGACAGGATTCGAACCTGAGACCTCTGCCTCCGGAGGGCAGCGCTCTATCCAGCTGAGCTACGGGCGCTTAGCGCCGTTGCGGGTGAGGATACTACGGTTTTAATACTTGGCTGTCTAGTGCTTTTTTAGAAGAAATGGTGTGTTTGCTTACGCTTTGCACACTCTGCCGCAAAAGTTAGCCATTAATAGCCCCACCTCGCCTTGTTCGCTGGTTTTATAGACGTTTTATCCCCTTCATACTTGAAGCCGCAAGGATGTTCACTGCTCTCGGTACCCGGCCCTTCCATGGACCGGGCCTCTAGGCTACTACTGCAAGCAGCATTCAAATCGGTTCCCAGCAGATTCGTCATTCGCTTGCGGCCTACCTACAACGCCAATTACTTTGGAGATGTTTCAGCAACGTTGTGTTTATGCATTCTCAGTCCGAAATAACATGCCGACACCAATCCAAGGAAAATCACCCCGACTAACAAAGATAAACGGGTATCAGGGTTAATCCCCATCCCGACCAGTACACATATCAAGAAAGCGATAGTTAGATAGTTTACATACGGGAACATGATGGATTTAAACGGATGCTGCTTTAACGCTTCTTTATGTACCTGGCGGAAACGCAGCTGGCTAACGAGGACCACAAACCACGGCACCATGCCCGGTAATACACTGGCACTGTAAACATAGACAAACACCTGCTGTGGATTTGGAATAATGTAATTAAGGCTTGACCCCACTAGCAGACACAGAATCGTCACCGCAATACAGTAAACTGGCACACCGCTGGCCGACAGCTTAGTCAGGCAGGCAGGTAACTGGCGATTTTTCGCCAGTGCATACAACATACGCCCGCCGCTATACATACCGCTGTTACAGCCTGACAGTGCCGCAGTCAGCACCACGAAGTTAATAATACCCGCAGCTGAAACTATCCCAATCTTGGCAAATGTCAGGACAAACGGGCTGCCTTCCGTGCCGATACCATTCCACGGGAAGATAGTGACAATGACAAATATCGCGCCAACATAGAAAATCAGGATGCGCCATAAAATATTATTAATGGCTCGCTTTAATGTCACTTGCGGGTTTTTAGCCTCACCGGCGGTGATGCCCACCAGCTCAACCCCCTGATAGGACGCCACCACAATACACAAAGCAAACATGAACCCTTTCCACCCGCCGGCAAAAAAGCCGCCATGGGCTGTCAGGTTATCAAAACCAATCGCTTGTCCGTGATTACCAAAACCGAAGAAGATAACGCCCAGCCCCACCAAAATCATCACAATGATGGTGGTAACCTTGATCATCGCGAACCAGAACTCCAGCTCACCATATAATCTAACCGCCGCCAGATTAGCCAGCGCCACTATGGCCACCCCGGCAATCGCAGGTAACCATTGTGGAATTTCTGGGAACCAAAACTGAACGTATACCCCAATCGCGGTAATTTCTGATATCCCCACCGCTATCCACATAAACCAATAACCCCAAGCCGTTAGATAGCCGAAATAGGGGCTAAGATACTTATGGGCATAGACGGCAAAGGAGCCGGCAACCGGCTCCAGATAAAGCATTTCGCCCATGGCCCGCATAATAAAGAATACAAATAAGCCAGCAATGATATAAGCCAGCAATACCGAAGGCCCGGCCCATTTTAGGGTGCTGGCTGACCCCATAAACAACCCGACGCCAATTGTCCCACCTAACGCTATCAGTTCGATATGCCGGGCTTCCAACCCACGGTGTAATCCTTTTTTCTCTTCGTTATCTGCCATATATCCTCTGTGAGCTGATGATGTGTCTGCTCCGGCTTTCCCGGTTGTTTTTATTAATTAATCTATTGTTTTTATTAAAAATAGACGTTTTTCACACAAAAAAATCTAACGACTGCACCAACGTGTTCAGCCTAATGATGACTACTTTAATTTATGCAAGTTAACGAATAGGGAAACCACCCACAATAAAAGGCGATTATGAGCACATAACCCTAACCGGCCGGTATCCTTCCGTATCTGGGTCAGATTAGCAAACAGGAAACTAAAACTTTATGGAATAAAAATTAAATAATCGATTCCAAAATGGAATTAAGGCGTGATGATATTGGTAGAAGGAATAAATGCGAGAGGTTTTATAACAGCAGGGTTGGTGAAACCCTGCCCAAAAGACAATATTACAGACGGCCGCTGTAATAATAACCAACAAACTTAAGCAACTTGAACTGACGCCGGATACGACTTGGTTGCGCCAGCAGGCGATAAAGCCACTCCAGCCCCATGTTCTGCCATATCTTAGGTGCACGTTTGACATGACCGGTAAAGACGTCATAGGTGCCACCAACGCCCATATACAGTGCATCGGGATAGAACTTACGGCAGTCACGCATAAACATTTCCTGTTTAGGCGATCCCATGGCGACAGTCACTATCGCCGCGCCACTAGCCGCTATTCTCGCAAACAGGGCTTCGCGCTGCTCTGGTGTAAAATAGCCATCCTGGCTACCCACCAGATTCACATTCCATTGCGCGCGTAATTTAGCCTCAGTTTCTGCCAACACGTCAGGTTTACCGCCCACCAAAAAGACCGGCGTCCCTTGCTGCCCGGCACGCTGCATGAGTGCTTCCCACAAATCTGCACCCGCTACCCGTGACAGCTTCGCCTGTGGGTATTTACGACGAATCGCACGCACCATACTGATACCGTCGGCATACAGATATTCAGCCTCGGTGATCAACTCACGCAACGCCGCATCATCCTCAGCTTTGAGCAGTTTCTCTGCGTTCATTGCCACCAGCGTTCCGGTCTTCACCGGGCCACTGCTTAGCAAATGATCCAGCGTTTGAGCCATATCACGAAAGCCCCAAATCTCGAAACCACGGACATTATATTTTGGAATAACAGTATTCGGTTCCATTACGATCCTTACAGTTGGCGGCCCGTTTCAGGAGTGGATGAACGCTTCGGCTTGTTAACCCGACGCTGTAACTGTTGCGTTATCAAACCCGCGGTATCGAACAACCAATACAACAATTTTGCCAGTACCAGACAGGCACCAAAAATCACGCAGAAAAACACCACGCGTGACACAAACGAATCTAATCCTTCCCGTGCCAATACAATGATGTTAAATACCGCACCAAAACAGAAACTTTGCAGAATTGCCGCTTTATAACGGTTGTTTTCTGCTTTGCCTTGTTCGTAGAGCCAATCGAACCATTTAATGATTAATCCTACGACAATGGCACCCAGTGGAATAAACAGCACCCCGCCCATGACCACCAAAGAACCGATCAGGGTTGGAGAGATAGCCAGCCCGGAGTGATTATCCAGCACATCCCAAGTAAAGTAATTGGCGGTATTAAGTACCAAGTCTGGACGCTCCGGCCAAAGCGAACTGGGAATAAAGACATAAAAATCACGAATAATCGGCGCCAGCCCTTGGAAATCTATTTTGTCGTAGTTTTGTAGCAGCAGCCCTAGGTTTTCCCACGGCGAGAAGGTATCCCGTGTCAGGTAGAGGAAAGTGTAAAATGCCTCTGCGCCGTTCACATCCAAACCATAGCGTTTCAGGGCCAGCCAGAACATACCAACAATCCCAAAGACACCTGCCGCAGCCAACATCCACAACGTTATCCAACCGCGAACGATACCGATAAACAGGAATAATGAGAACGCGATAATGATATTAGCGCGGGTACCGCCGACGATAACATAGGTCAGGATGCCAAACGCCACCGTGCTTGCCAGGAAGAAAAACCAGGCGCGCATATCTTGTTTCAAGAAATAGACCACCAACATCGCCGGGATAAAGAAGTAGAAAAAGCGCTTCAGTGCCACACCCGAAACATCACTGGAGAAGATTTTGCTGTAGGAATCGAGCTTAAACAACAGGAAACCATTTTGCATAAAGAAGATGCCGACAGTGCCAATAGCCACCAGTGCCAACAGTATCCAGGTCAGATTAGTTTCCACCCGATTCATGGTGAATACCGGCGCCCGTGGCTGGCGGCGCGGCTTAGTCAGGCGTGTTTTGTAACTCACATAATAAATGCCATAAAAGGCCGTGGCCGACAGCATTGCATACAATAAGTACTCAACCGGCACCACCGCAACCCCGAACTGAAACACCAGCATACAAGTCAATGGGAAGCCAAAATAGAAAGTCAGCAGGTAAAGCATTGAAAACAGCACATTGAAGTTAAAACGAACCCGCCGAAACTCCTGATAGGTTAATGTCAGGATAAAAATAACTGCCATCAGATAGACACAGAAAAGACCACCAAATTGCCCCAGCGTCATGGGTGTTCTCCTGCGGCCAACGCCAGCGCCTGCTGCCAACCTTCGATATAATTTGGATTAAAGAAAGCGATAGATTGCTTATCCAGCCCGGCTAATTGGCGCTGTGCCTCACGGATCAACGGCTCATCCAATGAGTCACCATAGAAAAGTACCGGAATATGCTGCTCAGCCAAGTCTTGCCAGAAAGGGTTTTTGCGACTCAAGACAAAAGGCACACCAAATTGCGTTAATAAACATAAGGTGCCGATACCTTGCTGCCGATTAAAAATAAAATAGCCCAAATCGCATTCACGCAGGATATTCAGATAATCATCGAACGGGATCTGTTCTGTCAGGAGACGCAGATTTTCTGCGGCAAACAGCGCCAGCCCAGCCTGCCTGACCTGCTCGATATACAGCTCATTATTAGCCGGATACCCCATCGGCAGAATAACCCGGGCATCAGGGCCAAATTGCTGATGAATGGCCTGCAACGCCTCGATATGACGATTGGTGGTATCACCAGAGTTCCCCACCAGAATAGTCATCGGGCCAGCTAACGACTTTTCGATGTTAACCCCCGTCAATGCCGGATCCATACGGGTTGGGAAATAGAGCAACGATGCGGGCACCCGCGGATGACGCTGCTGAAAATGGATTAAATCGCCACGGGTCGCAAAAACATGACCAATCCGCCCTTGAGCAATACGCCGCAATAGGTAAAACAGGCGAAACTTCCAGCTTTTGGCATCTTCATATAAATCAGCACCCCAGATATGCCAGTAAACCTGGCGTGGCTTGATTTTGCCACTCAGTAGGGCCAGCCACAGGGTGGCATTAAACTGACCATGCCAGAAGAAGCGCGTGCTGCGATCAGCTTGTGCACGGGCGATAACCGCCTCAGCCAAAGCTTTCTTGCTGCTGTGCGTTTCGATATCCAACTGAGGGAATGACGAAAAAGGTGCTGTCTCTTTTGCCGCGACCATAAAATGCCGCACCTGTTCTATCGGCACACGCGTTGTCAGCACGTCATTAAAGAAGCGCAGCACAGTCAGATTATGGTGCGGGATATCAGATCCCAGTACATGAATCAGGGTTGTCATTTTTTTCTACTGTAAAGAGTGTCTACGGTGATGAATGTCTACGATACATAATGAATACGCAGCTACAGAGCGCAAAATAGACGATATAAGTTGCCATATAGGCCTGTGCTGCACCTAAAGAGCCATTCATTGGAATTAACCAATGGGCAAACCCGGTCAACAGTAAGAACTGGCTCACTTCCGTCAGAATGTAAAAGCGCAAAGAGGCTTTGGCAATAACCAGATAGCCAAACACATACGACCCGACTTTCAACACATCACCCACCAACTGCCAGGCAAACAGGTCACGCATGGCGGTAAACTGGTGCGAAAACAGCAGCCAGATAGCAAAATCACGTAACAGCCACACCATCAAACTGGCGGTCGCCACTGCCGGTAAGACAAATTTCAGTGAGCGCAGGATTTCACGAGAGATATCCGCTTTAGCTTTGAGCCTGGAGAGTGTGGGTAGCAAATAGACCGTAAATGACGCCGTAATAAATTGTAGATAAGCATCTGAAATACTGCTTACCCCCTGCCAGATCCCGACGGCATCCCAACCATACCTATCTGCCAGCAAGTTACGCATCATCACATAGGCGACTGGCAAGGTCACTGAGGTAATCAGTGCCATGATAGTAAACTTACCTAAATGGCTGGCTAATGCCTTATCCCAGCTAAGTTTAAGATAACTTAGGGGGATAGTCTTGCGGCGAATCAGCATGGCTGCCGCAGGTATCACCACCAGCGCGGGGACTAATGCCAACCCCACTAATGCGCCGGGATAACCGCCGATACGAAAGCAAAGATAATACGCCACGACACCAATCAGACTGCCGCCTATCACCGCCAGCGCATTACCCATGGCATCGCGATAGCCTTTGAGGATCGCCAAAAACAGGTTGGCGTAGGCAATACCCATCTGGATAAGCGCCACTGCGCGCACCACATTCTGGTAATCCCCATGGCCGAATAACGCAAAACTAACAGGTTTAGCTGCCAGCAAAAAAATTAACGCCAGCAGAGTGGAGAACCCCAACACTATCGCTGCAGAGGTACCCAGTACCGCACGTAAACGTTCAGGTTGTTGATGATATTCAGCAACATACTTAGTAATACCGTTAAAGATACCCGCGCCGGAAAGCACGCCTAATACCGTAATTAGCTGGCGAAAATTACCTGCCTGCCCAACGCCGCTGGGACCAAAGGTCACCGCCAGCAGCTTAACCACTAACAACCCTACGCCGATTTTAATCAGCGTAGAGCCAGCAGTCCAAATCGATGCTTTTGCCAGAGACATATCAGGCGAAGAAACTCAGAACAGTATTAATGACCGTTTTCTGATTCACATCAGTCAGGTTAAAGAAGATAGGCAAGCGAACCAGACGCTCACTCTCCTTGGTGGTAAAGCGGTCTTCACCCGCCATACGGCCAAATGCCTCACCTGCCGGGCACCCATGCAACGGAATATAATGGAATACCGCCATAATCTCAGCTTCTTTTAAGTAGCTGATAAAATTAGAACGATCGTCAATATCGCGCAGTTTGATATAAAACATATGCGCATTTTGCACCACATCACCGGGGATCACTGGCAAATCAATGCGCCCAGCATCAGCCAACGGTTTGAAAGCATCATAATAGGCTTGCCACAGCGCCAAACGGCGTTGGTTAATCTGTTCTGCCGCTTCCAACTGGCCCCACAGATAAGCGGCCTGTAAGTCAGACATCAGATAGCTAGAGCCGATATCACGCCAGGTATATTTATCTACCAACCCACGGAAGAACTGACTACGGTTGGTGCCTTTTTCGCGAATGATTTCAGCGCGATCTATCAGTAACGGGTCATTAATGAGCGTCGCGCCACCTTCACCGCCAGCCGTGTAATTCTTGGTTTCATGGAAACTAAAGCAGCCGATATGGCCAATAGTCCCTAACGCTTTGCCTTTGTAGGTGGACATCACACCCTGAGCGGCATCTTCTACCACAAACAGATCATGCTTTTTCGCCAATGCCATAATGGTATCCATCTCACAGGCAACACCTGCATAATGGACTGGCACGATAACCTTGGTTTTATCAGTAATCGCCGCTTCAATCTTGGTTTCATCGATATTCATGGTATCTGGGCGGATATCGACAAACACCATTTTTGCCCCACGCAGCACAAAGGCATTCGCGGTGGAAACAAAGGTGAAACTCGGCATGATCACTTCGTCGCCGGGTTTGATATCCAGTAACAATGCAGCCATTTCCAGTGAGGCGGTGCAAGAAGGCGTCAGTAAAACTTTTGGGCAACCGAAACGCTGCTCCATCCACTGCTGACAGCGACGGGTAAAACCGCCATCACCGCATAATTTACCGCTAGCCATCGCGGCCTGCATATAACCAAGTTCGGAGCCTACTACCGGTGGAGCGTTAAATGGAATCATCTCATCCCCTGCATAACCAATACGCGGTGCTCTCAATAGCAGCACCACTGCGAATATAAAGACGTAAAGCAGCAATATTGCTCATCTGTGTGGCTACCCGTAACCGCTGTAACCCATGACTCTGGCACCACTGCTTTGCCGCCGACATTAACGATGAACCAACACCTTTACCCTGTGCCTCGGGGAATACCGCCAACAAGCCAATACGCGCACTACCATCTTGCAGGTCTCGTAGCGTCACAAACCCCGCTGGCTGGCCCAACGTATCAGTCACCAATAAACATTGATGGTCGAACGTACCCAATACGGCTTTTTCTGCCCACAATGCATAAAATCGGCCACTGTCCTGCGGGTCATACCACGGCGCACGGAAACGACTTAATGCAAAGGCATTGGTGGCGACGCTGCGCAATTGCGGGATATCCGCCGCCGTTGCAACTCGGTGTCTGGATACAGTGACATCGGCCTCAGATGAAGCATTTTCCGTGCCAATTACATTTTTTACATCAATGGCTAACGAGAGATCGACTTCTCCTTCAACCAGATGGAAATCGAGTTGACTAAGATGATCAATGAGATCAAGCCGATGGGTAGGTACTTTAGCTTGGGTAAGCGTAAAAGCGTCCAACTCAGCCGAATTAAGCAGCGGGGCTGAGTCGGAGAAAATCAGTTTTGCACTGTGGCGCTGGAAAAATTCACTTTCCCAGGCCAAGGGCTCAATACTGGCGTGGACGGGCATGTAACAGATCCAATAGATATTTGCCGTAACCGGTTTTGGCTAGCGCAGTCGCCGCACGCCTGATACCCTCATCATCCAACCAGCCATTACGCCAGGAGATCTCTTCCAGACAGGCAATTTTGAAACCTTGCCGTTTTTCAACGGTTTGCACAAAGGTACTGGCCTCAATCAGGCTGTCATGCGTCCCCGTATCCAACCAGGCAAAACCACGGCCCAATAACTCAACCGTCAATTCACCACGTTCCAGATACATTTGGTTGATACTGGTAATTTCCAGTTCACCACGCGACGATGGTTTAACTTGTTTGGCAAAATCAACAACTTGATTATCATAAAAATAAAGCCCGGTCACCGCCCAATTGGATTTAGGCTGGCTTGGCTTCTCTTCGATAGATAACGCGCGGAAATTCTCGTCAAATTCCACTACGCCAAAGCGCTCGGGATCCATCACCTGATAACCGAAAACGGTTGCCCCTTTGGTCCTTTCCGCCACATGTCTCAATTTCGGACTAAAGCTTTGACCAAAGAAGATATTATCGCCAAGAACCAAGCAGCAAGGTTCATTGCCGATAAATTCTTCCCCGATAATAAATGCCTGTGCCAGCCCGTCGGGACTCGGTTGTTCGGCATAACTTAGATGAATGCCAAACTCATCGCCATTGCCCAGCAAGCGCTGAAATGATGGCAAATCCTCTGGGGTGGAAATAATCAAGACGTCACGGATCCCTGCCAGCATCAGCACTGACAGCGGATAGTAAATCATTGGTTTATCATAGACGGGAAGCAGTTGCTTAGAGACGCCACGGGTGATGGGGTGCAAGCGGGTACCGGAACCACCAGCCAGAATTATGCCTTTCATACGATCTCCTGAAACATACGATCTCCTGAAATTATCAGGCAGACGTTATACACAGGCAAAACATCATGCAAACTACTGGATGACGTTATCCCAATGTTTAATAGACTTCAAACCTATCGTCAGTCGCTTAAGCCCAAACGCTCACCGGCGTAAGAACCATCCTGAACCCGCCGCCACCACGATTCATTATTCAAATACCACAATACGGTTTTGCGGATGCCGCTTTCAAAGGTTTCCTGTGGCCGCCAGCCTAATTCCCGCTCAATTTTGCCGGCATCGATGGCATAGCGCATATCATGGCCTGGACGGTCTTTGACATAAGTAATCAGGTCGCGGTAATGCACAATTCCGGCCGGTTTGGCGGGGATAAGTTCATCCAGAAGCGCACAAATGGTCTCAACCACTTCAATATTTTTGCGCTCATTATGGCCGCCAATATTGTATGTCTCGCCCACCACACCTTCGGTAACCACCTGATACAAGGCCCGCGCGTGGTCTTCGACATACAACCAGTCGCGAACCTGTGCACCATTGCCATACACCGGCAACGGTTTACCCGCCAGTGCATTCAGAATAACCAGCGGTATCAACTTCTCAGGGAAATGATAGGGACCATAGTTATTTGAGCAATTAGTTACCAGCGTCGGTAGGCCATAAGTCCGCAACCAAGCACGAACTAAATGGTCACTGGACGCCTTAGACGCTGAATAAGGGCTGCTTGGCGCATAAGGTGTGGTCTCAGTAAACAGATCATCCGTACCATGCAGATCGCCATACACCTCATCAGTTGAGATATGGTGGAAGCGAAATGCTAATTTCGCCTCAGCGTGCAGTTGCTGCCAATAATGGCGCGCCGCTTCTAACATAGTGTAAGTGCCCACTACATTAGTTTCGATAAAATCTGCTGGACCATCAATCGAGCGGTCCACATGGCTTTCTGCTGCCAGATGCATCACCACATCCGGCTGATAGTGCGCAAAAACCCGATCCAATTCGGCGCGATCACAGATATCTACCTGTTCAAACGCATAACGTTCGCTTTGGGCGACAACAGCCAGTGACTCCAGATTACCGGCGTAGGTGAGCTTATCCACCACCACTACGCTGTCTGAGGTATCATCGATAATATGTCTTACCACTGCAGAGCCGATAAAACCGGCCCCACCTGTAACTAGGATACGTCTCAACGCCATACTCCTTTGGTATCAACAATCCACGATTGCTTCACATCTTCAGGTTTAATTGCTTTGAATTGGCGGTGATCGACCAACATCACCAGCACATCCGCTTGCTGCAACGCAGTCGCGGTGTCTTTCAGTGTCACGTGACCTGCCAGTGATTTTGGCAGTTGCTCAACATTAGGTTCAACTACCAATGTTTCGCCGATATGCCATTCGGCGATCAAATGGGCAATTTCGACTGCCGGGCTTTCACGCAGGTCATCAATATTGGGTTTAAATGCCAAGCCAAAGCAGGCAATTTTCACTTCAGAAGCACGTTTATTGGTGGCTGCCAAACAATCAGCAACAGCGGTTTTAACCCGATCCACGACCCACAATGGTTTGCCGTCATTCACCAAACGTGCTGTATGGATCAAACGAGCTAATTGTGGATTTTGTGAAACGATAAACCACGGATCAACTGCGATACAGTGGCCACCCACACCTGGGCCTGGCTGCAAAATATTTACGCGTGGATGACGGTTCGCCAAGCGAATCAGCTCCCACACATTGATGCCCTGCTCATCACAAATCAGTGACAATTCATTAGCAAAAGCAATGTTAACATCGCGGAAGCTGTTTTCTGTCAGCTTACACATCTCAGCAGTGCGGGAGTTAGTCACCACACATTCGCCTTCGAGGAAGATTTTATACAACTCACTGGCGCGGGCAGAACATTTCGGCGTCATACCACCGATAACACGGTCATTCTGAATCAGTTCAACCATGACCTGGCCGGGTAACACACGTTCAGGGCAGTAGGCGATGTTGATATCAGCATCTTCACCGGCTTGCTGTGGGAAGCTCAGATCCGGGCGCACTTCAGCCAGCCATTGGGCCATTTGTTCAGTCGCACCAACTGGAGAGGTGGATTCCAGAATGACCAGATCACCTTTTTTCAATACTGGGGCGATAGATTTAGCAGCTGATTCAACATAAACCATATCCGGTTCGTGATCGCCTTTAAACGGTGTCGGTACGGCAATAAGAAACGCATCAGCTGCCAGCGGTTTGGTCACCGCTTGCAGGTAACTGCCTTCAACAGCAATCTTCACCACTTTGTCTAAATCCGGCTCCACGATATGGATAGCACCGCGATTAATGGTTTCAACAGCATGGGCGTTGACATCAACCCCAATCACTTTCTTCTTGCGCGACGCGACAGCAGCAGCAGTTGGCAGACCAATGTACCCAAGACCGATAACAGAAATAGTTTCAAAACTCATAACGTCACCTGATG